>NZ_JBEAJL010000084.1:0-120917 GCF_040065275.1 Klebsiella sp. JB_Kp042 | reverse complement strand
ACAGAAATAACGGCACAACCGTAAATTTCCCTGCTCGCACTGCGCTTAGCAGGGCTACAGAAATAACGGCACAACCGTAAATTTCCCTGCTCGCACTGCGCTTAGCAGGGCCAGCACTCCCGTGTTATGTCCGGGCAGATTGCGCTCCCGATACTTCTTCTGCGTTATGCCTGGCATAGCGCAGGGAGCGCACAGGGGGCGGCCAGTCGCCGCCGCCCCCTGTACCCCCGGGCTCCGGCCAGCAAAATCGCCGCTACGCGGTACCTTCGACTTATCCCTGCAGGCTTCGGGTCGGGCCGAGGCAGCGTCCATGCAAAACACGGCCCTCAGCCCGCATCCATGCGGGCTGCCCCGGCCTTCCGGGAACGTCTCAGCGATTTTGAGGCCGCCAGCACCGGCAGTTTCAGTCGCGCAAGTGGGTATATCAACAACAGGCCGCTCGGCATCATGGCGGGCACAGCACGAACCGTAGGCCGGGTAAGGCGCAGCCGCCACCCGGCACAATCACAGGTACGGTACCTGACCGCCCGGCGATATCAGGACCGTTACAGCGCCTTCGACAAATAGTGACGCTGCATCCCCGCATGCGGGAAGTCGGGCAGCGACATCTGCAGCTGATAGCCTAATTTCTGATAAAACGGCAGCGCCTGGAAGCTAAAGGTATCCACCAGCAGATGGCTGCAGCCCAGCGCCTGCGCCTGCCGCTCCGCCTCCTGCATCAGCTCGCTCCCCAGTCCGCGACCGCGCGTCGCTTCGCTGACCCACAGATACTCAATGCACAGCCAGTTACCCTTGCGTTTGGCAATCAGCCCGCCCTGCATCACCCCTTGCGCATCGCGGGAGTAAACGCCCAGATCGCCAAACTGCGCCGCATCAAGATACTGCTGATTATAGTGCCGCAGACCGACAAACAATTCTTGTTGGTCGTCGGGATTAATGCTTTTTGTAATAATTAACGCCATTAACTATCTCCAGTATCGCGGTGCCGAAAGGTTATTTTTCCTCTCCACTTTCACAAAAAATTCTTATTTTCTCCATGATTATTTGCCTTAATTTTTTGCGTTCTAAAAGTAAGCAAAAAAACCTTTCCATTATCGCGGCGGATCGTATAATGGGAAAAAATGAGAATGATCATTCTCACCACAAAACCAGAGGAGATGCGCTTTTCACCTCCTGAAGGCCGAAGAGGTTGGCTTCAGCGGAGACACAATAACAATCACGTTCAGGAACATCTGTGTTCCTTTTTTGTCATTTTCGCTTAGCCGAAAATGCCTCAGCGCCCAACCTATTCCCTCGTTTTTAAATAAACGGGGCGGACGTCTTATATCTTGAGAAAATATAATGAAATACATCATAGCTCCCATCGCGACAGCATTATTTCTCCTCAGCGGATGCGATAATGCGCAGACATCTGCCCCGCAGCAACCCACGCCGGAAGTGGGCGTGGTCACTCTGCAAAGCCAGCCGGTTCCGGTAGTCAGCCAGCTCACCGGCCGCACCACCGCCTCGCTCAGCGCCGAAGTACGCCCGCAGGTGGGCGGCATCATCCAGAAGCGCCTGTTTACCGAAGGCGATATGGTGAAGGCCGGGCAGGCCCTTTACCAGATCGATCCCTCCAGCTATCGCGCGACCTGGAATGAAGCGGCGGCGGCGCTGAAACAGGCCCAGGCGCTGGTGGTCTCCGATTGCCAGAAGGCTCAGCGCTACGCGTCGCTGGTCCGGGATAACGGCGTCTCCCGCCAGGATGCCGACGACGCCGCCTCCACCTGTGCCCAGGACAAGGCCAGCGTGGCATCGAAGAAAGCGGCGCTGGAGAGCGCGCGCATCAACCTGAACTGGACCACTGTCACCGCGCCGATTGCCGGGCGCATCGGCATCTCGTCGGTCACGCCGGGGGCGCTGGTTTCCGCCGATCAGGATACCGCGCTGGCGACGATCCGCGGGCTCGACACCATGTATGTCGATCTGACGCGATCCAGCGTCGATCTCCTGCGTTTACGCAAACAAAGCCTGGCCAGCAATAGCGATACCCTCAGCGTGACGTTAATCCTTGAAGATGGCAGCGCCTACAGCGAAAAAGGGCGTCTGGCGCTCACCGAAGTCGCCGTCGATGAATCCACCGGCTCGGTAACCCTGCGCGCCATCTTCCCCAACCCGCAGCACGTCCTGCTGCCGGGGATGTTTGTCCGCGCGCGCATCGATGAAGGCATCATGAACGACGCGATCCTCGCCCCGCAGCAGGGGATTACCCGCGATGCCAAAGGCGACGCCACGGCGCTGGTGGTCGATGCCGACAACAAAGTTGCGCAGCGCGCCGTGGAAACCGGCGACACCTACGGCGATAAATGGCTGGTGCTGAGCGGCCTGAAAGCGGGCGACAAGCTGATCGTCGAAGGCACGGGTAAAGTGGCCCCAGGCCAGACGGTGAAGGCCGTTGCCGTCAACAATAACGGAGGCAACGCCTGATGTTCTCCCGTTTCTTCGTGCGTCGCCCGGTCTTTGCCTGGGTGATCGCCATTCTGATTATGCTCGCCGGCGTGCTGGCGATCCGCACTCTGCCGGTAGGCCAGTACCCGGACGTCGCCCCGCCGGCGGTGAAAATCTCCGCCACCTACACCGGCGCCTCCGCCGAAACCCTGGAGAACAGCGTCACCCAGGTGATCGAGCAGCAGCTTACCGGCCTCGACCATCTGCTCTACTTCAGCTCCACCAGCAGCTCCGACGGCTCGGTCAGCATCACCGTCACCTTTGAGCAGGGGACCGACCCGGACACCGCCCAGGTGCAGGTGCAGAACAAAGTCCAGCAGGCGGAATCGCGGCTGCCGAGCGAAGTCCAGCAGTCCGGCGTGACGGTGGAAAAATCGCAGAGCAGCTTCCTGCTGATCCTCGCGGTGTATGACAAAACCGACCGCGCCACCAGCTCCGATATCTCCGACTGGCTGGTCAGCAACCTGCAGGACCCGCTGGCGCGCGTAGAGGGCGTCGGCAGCCTGCAGGTGTTCGGCGCCGAATACGCGATGCGCGTCTGGATGGACCCGACTAAACTCGCCTCCTACTCGCTGATGCCTTCCGACGTCCAGTCGGCGATTGAGGCGCAGAACGTGCAGGTCTCCGCCGGTAAAATCGGCGCCCTGCCATCGTCCAGCGCCCAGCAGCTGACCGCCACCGTGCGCGCGCAGTCGCGGCTGCAAACCCCTGACCAGTTCAAAGCGATCATCGTGAAAAGCCAGGCCGACGGCTCGGTGGTGCGCCTGAGCGATGTCGCGCGGGTGGAGATGGGCAGCGAGGATTACACCGCTACCGCCAATCTCAACGGCCACCCGGCCGCCGGGATCGCGGTGATGATGGCCCCCGGCGCCAACGCGCTGGACACCGCGACCCTGGTGAAAAGCAAAATCGCCGAATTCCAGCGTCAGATGCCGCAGGGCTACGATATCGCCTATCCAAAGGACAGCACCGAGTTCATCAAAATCTCGGTCGAAGACGTGATTCAGACCCTTTTCGAAGCGATTATCCTCGTGGTCTGCGTGATGTATCTGTTCCTGCAGAACTTCCGCGCCACGCTGATCCCGGCGGTAGCGGTCCCGGTGGTGCTGCTCGGCACCTTCGGCGTGCTGGCGCTGTTCGGCTACTCGATTAACACCCTGACGCTGTTCGCCATGGTGCTGGCGATCGGCCTGCTGGTGGACGACGCCATTGTGGTGGTGGAGAACGTCGAGCGCATTATGCGCGACGAAGGGCTGCCCGCCCGGGAAGCCACCGAAAAATCGATGGGCGAAATCTCCGGCGCGCTGGTGGCGATCGCCCTGGTGCTGTCGGCGGTCTTTCTGCCGATGGCCTTCTTCGGCGGCTCGACCGGGGTCATTTATCGCCAGTTCTCGGTGACCATTATCTCGGCGATGATGCTGTCGGTGGTGGTGGCCCTGACCCTCACCCCGGCGCTGTGCGGCGCGCTGCTCAGCCACTCCAGGCCTCATACCAAAGGGTTCTTCGGCGCGTTTAACCGCCTGTGGGGGCGCACGGAAGCGGGCTACCAGCGCCGCGTGCTCGGCGGCCTGCGCCGTGGCGCGGTGATGATGGGCGCTTACGTCCTGATTTGCGGGGCGATGGCGCTGGCGATGTGGAAACTGCCGGGCAGCTTTCTGCCGGTGGAGGACCAAGGGGAGATCATGGTCCAGTACACCCTGCCCGCCGGGGCCACCGCGGTGCGTACCGCCGAGGTGCGTCGCCAGGTCACCGACTGGTTCCTGACCAAAGAGAAAGCCAATACCAACGTCATTTTCACCGTCGACGGCTTCAGCTTTAGCGGCAGCGGTCAGAACGCCGGGATGGCCTTCGTGTCGCTGAACAACTGGTCGCAGCGCAAAGGCGACGACAATACCGCCCAGGCCATCGCCCTGCGCGCCAATAAAGAGCTGGGGACGATCCGCGACGCCACCCTGTTCGCCATGACCCCGCCGTCGGTGGACGGTCTCGGACAGAGCAACGGCTTCACCTTCGAGCTGATGGCCAGCGGCGGTACCGACCGCGACAGCCTAATGAAGCTGCGCAGTCAGCTGCTGGCGGCGGCCAACCAGAGCGGCGAGCTGCAGTCGGTGCGCGCCAACGACCTGCCGCAGATGCCGCAGCTGCAGGTGGATATCGATAACAACAAAGCGGTCTCGCTGGGGCTGTCGCTGAGCGACGTGACCGATACCCTCTCCAGCGCCTGGGGCGGTACCTACGTGAATGACTTTATCGACCGCGGCCGGGTGAAGAAGGTGTACATCCAGGGCGAGAGCGACGCGCGCGCCGTGCCCTCCGACCTCGGCAAATGGTTCGTTCGCGGCAGCGATAACAGCATGACGCCCTTCTCCGCCTTCGCCACCACCCACTGGCAATACGGCCCGGAAAGCCTGGTGCGCTACAACGGCTCCGCCGCCTTTGAGATCCAGGGCGAAAACGCCGCCGGCTTCAGCTCCGGCGCGGCGATGGACAAGATGGAAAAGCTGGCCGACAGCCTGCCGGCGGGCTCCACCTGGGCGTGGAGCGGCATTTCGCTGCAGGAAAAGCTGGCCAGCGGCCAGGCGATGAGCCTGTACGCCATCTCGATTCTGGTGGTGTTCCTGTGCCTGGCGGCGCTGTATGAGAGCTGGTCGGTGCCGTTCTCGGTGATCATGGTCATCCCGCTCGGCCTGCTCGGCGCGGCGCTGGCGGCGACGCTGCGCGGCTTAAGCAACGACGTCTACTTCCAGGTGGCGCTGCTGACCACCATCGGCCTGTCGTCGAAGAACGCCATCCTGATCGTGGAGTTCGCTGAATCCGCAGTGGATGAGGGTTATTCGCTCTCCCGGGCGGCTATCCGCGCCGCGCAGACCCGTCTGCGCCCAATTGTCATGACCTCGCTGGCGTTTATCGCCGGGGTGCTGCCGCTGGCCATCGCCACCGGCGCCGGGGCCAACAGCCGCGTGGCGATCGGCACCGGCATCATCGGCGGCACCCTGACGGCCACCCTGCTGGCGGTGTTCTTCGTACCGCTGTTCTTCGTGCTGGTGAAACGCTTCTTCACCCGCCAACGTTCTTCTCAGGAGTAAGGTATGTTTCGTTTGAGTTTTATGTTTATCGCGCTCCTGACCGCGGGCTGCGTCTCGCTTGATCCGCATTATGATCGCCCGGCCGCGCCGGTGCCGGCTACCCTCCCCGGGGCGCACGGCGAATCGACGGCGGTGGTCGGCGACTGGCAGAAAGTGGTCAATGACGCGCGGCTGAAAAAAGTGGTCAGTATCGCGCTGAACAGCAACCGCGATGTGCAAAAGGCGCTGGCCGATATCGAGGCCGCGCGCGCCCAGTACGGCGAGACGCGGGCGTCGCTGTTCCCCACCGTCGATGCCGAGCTGAGCCATACGCGCAGCAAAACGGTGGCCAGCGGCCTGAGCTCCGCTTCGCAGGCCGACGGGGCGGTCTCCAGCTTCGAGCTGGATCTGTTTGGCAAGAACCAGAGCCTGTCGCGCGCGGCGCGCGAAACCTGGCTTGCCAGCGAATTCACCGCGCAGAATACCCGGCTGACGATGATTGCCGATTTGACCACCGCCTGGGTGACCCTGGCGACGGATAACAGCAATCTGGCGCTGGCGCAGCAGACCATGGACAGCGCAGCAAACTCGCGCAACATCGTCGCCCGTCAGATGGCGGTGGGCACCGCCTCCGCCGGCGATTTAAGCTCGGCGGAAAGCGTCTATCAGCAGGCGCGCGCCAGCGTCGCCAGCTACCGCACGCTGGTGGCGCAGGATAAAAACGCTATTAACCTGCTGGCGGGGGAAACCGTGCCGGAGAGCCTGCTGCCCGGCACCCTCGACAGTCTCGGGGATAACTGCATCGCCCTGGTGCCGGCGGGGGTGTCATCGTCGGTGCTGCTGCGCCGGCCGGATATTCAGGAAGCGGAGCATAATCTGAAGAGCGCCAATGCCGATATCGGCGCGGCGCGGGCGAACTTCTTCCCGTCGATTTCCCTGACCGCCAGCGCCGGCGTCGGCAGCGACTCGCTGTCGTCGCTGTTCAGCCACGGGATGCAGGTGTGGTCGTTCGCCCCCTCCATCAGCCTGCCGCTGTTCACCGGCGGCAGCAACCTGGCGCAGTTGCGCTATGCGGAAGCGGAGAAGAAGGGGCTGATCGCCACCTACGAGAAATCGATTCAGAGCGCCTTTAAGGACGTTGCCGATGCGCTGGCGCGCCGGGAAACGCTAAATGAAGAGCTCGATGCCCAGCAACAGTATGTCGCCGCCGAGCAGACCTCGCTGGATATCGCCATGAAGAGCTATCAGGCTGGGGTCGGCGATTATCTGTCGGTGCTCACCGCCCAGCGCACGCTGTGGTCGGCGAAGACGACGCTGCTGTCCCTGCAGCAGACCGACCTCAATAACCGGATCACCCTCTGGCAGTCGCTGGGCGGCGGCGCCAGTTAATTTCACCCGCCGGGCGACCGCGCCCGGCTTCTGTAAGGAATCGTTATGCCACGTGTTTCCCTCTCCTGGGCGCTGATCCTCGGCCTGCTGTCGGGCATTGGGCCGCTGTGCACGGATTTTTATCTGCCGGCTCTGCCGGAGATCACTCAGCAGCTGCAGGCCACCAGCACCCAGACCCAGCTGTCGCTGACCGCCGCGCTGATTGGCCTCGGCCTGGGTCAGCTGTTTTTCGGCCCGCTGAGCGACCGGATTGGCCGCCTGAAACCGCTGGCGCTGTCCCTGCTGTTGTTTATCTTCTCTTCGGCGATGTGCGCCCTGACCCGGGATATCAACATGCTGATTGTCTGGCGCTTTTTACAGGGCTTCGCCGGCGCCGGCGGCTCGGTGCTGTCGCGCTCCATCGCCCGCGATAAATACCAGGGCACCCTGCTGACCCAGTTTTTCGCCCTGCTGATGACGGTGAACGGCATTGCGCCGGTCCTGTCCCCGGTGCTGGGCGGCTACGTGATCACCGCCTTCGACTGGCGAATTCTCTTCTGGACGATGGCCGCCATTGGCGGCGCGCTGCTGGTCATGAGCCTGACTATCCTGCGGGAAACGCGCCCGGCCGCGGCGACCCATGCCGCCCGCCAGCGGCCCGGCCAGCCGGTGCTGAAGAATCGTCGTTTTCTGCGCTTCTGCCTGATTCAGGCGTTTATGATGGCCGGGCTGTTCTCCTACATCGGCTCCTCTTCCTTCGTAATGCAGAGCGAATACGGCATGAGCGCCATGCAGTTCAGCCTGCTGTTTGGTCTGAACGGTATCGGGCTGATTATCGCGGCGATGATCTTTTCCCGTCTGGCGCGCCGCTTCAGCGCCGAAGGCCTGCTGCGCGGCGGCCTGACGCTGGCGGTGGGCTGCGCGGCGATCATGCTGCTGTTTGCCTGGCTGCAGCTGCCGGTTCTGGCGCTGGTCGGCCTGTTTTTTACCGTGTCGCTGATGAGCGGCATCAGTACCGTCGCCGGCGCGGAAGCGATGAGCGCCGTCGACGCCGCCCAGTCCGGGACCGCGTCCGCGCTGATGGGCACCCTGATGTTTGTTTTCGGCGGCATCGCCGCGCCGTTGGCGGGCCTCGGCGGCGAAACGATGCTGAAGATGAGCCTCGCGATGGCGATCTGCTACCTGCTGGCGCTGCTGATGGGCCTCAGCCAGCCGCGCGGCGCGCGCTAAACGCCAGGTGCGGTAATAAAATATTCCACCTTGATTACCGCACTATTTCCCGCCATCTCTACCATTCTCATATTATTCTCCTCGAACTAATCGTGATACTCTTCACATGCAAGGAATAAATAATTCCTTATACTGCGCACGACTGAGAATAACGAGGTTCCTATGAGTATTGACCTGAGCAAACTGCTGACCGAGCGACGCAACGCCAACAGCGCCAACATTGACACCCTTTCCACCCTCGAGATGCTGACGGTGATAAACCAGGAAGACCAGCAGGTGGCCCAGGCGATTACGCCCTATCTGCCGCAGATTGCCGAGGTGGTGGATAAGGTCGCGACGGCGCTGCAGGCCGGTGGCCGCTTGATTTATATCGGCGCTGGCACCTCAGGGCGTCTGGGGATCCTCGATGCCAGCGAATGCCCGCCGACTTTTGGCACCCGCCCGGAGCAGGTGGTGGGGATCATCGCCGGCGGACATAAAGCGATTCTCAGCGCCGTGGAAAACGTGGAAGACAACAAAGCGCAGGGGGCGATGGATCTGCAGAACCTGAACTTCAGCCACCGCGATGTGCTGGTAGGGCTGGCGGCCAGCGGACGCACGCCGTACGTCATTGGCGCCATGGAGTATGCCCATCGCCAGAATGCCTTTGTCGCCATCGTCAGCTGTAACCCGCATGGCGAAATGGCCCAGCTGGCGGACGTCGCCATTACTCCGGTGGTCGGCCCGGAGGTGGTCACCGGCTCAACCCGCCTGAAAGCCGGCACTGCGCAGAAGCTGGTGCTGAACATGATCTCCACCGGGGCGATGATCCGCGTCGGCAAGGTCTACAGCAACCTGATGGTCGACGTCGAAGCGACCAACGCCAAGCTGATTGAGCGCCAGGTTTCCATCGTGATGGAGGCGACCGACTGCGATCGCCCCGCCGCCCAAAATGCGCTGGAGGCCTGCGGCCGCCACTGTAAAACGGCGATCGTGATGGTGCTGGCGGGCTTAAGCGCCGAAGAGGCGCAGTCGCTGCTGGCGAAAAACAACGGCTACATCCGCAAGGCGCTCAGCAACGCCTGAGCGCCGACAGACAGGTAACGGGCAATGGCAAAAATAACGAAAGAGATGATAGCGCGGATCCTCAGCCACGTGGGCGGCGCCGCAAACGTCGCGCAGGCGGGCAACTGCATGACGCGCCTGCGCTTGACCCTGCGCGATGAAGGGCTGGCCGACACCACCGCCATCCGCCAGATTGACGGCGTGATGGGGGTGATCGTCAGCGACGAGCAGTTCCAGGTAGTGCTCGGCCCCGGCAAGGCGCAAACCGCCGCCGAGATGATGAACGGCCTGCTGGAGGAGGCCCCTGCCGCGCCGTCGCTGGCCGATGTCGCGGCGGAGAGAAAACAGGCGCTGAAGGGCAAGCAGACCAGCGCGGTGCAGAAGTTTCTCGCCAAATTCGCCACCATCTTTACGCCGCTAATCCCCGGCTTTATCGCCGTCGGGCTGCTGCTGGGCTTCGCCACCCTGGCGGAACAGGTTTTCGTGCTGGAGAACGCCCATCCGAACGCCAGCCTGGTGGCGCTGATTGGCTATATGAAGGTCTTCAGCAAAGGGATGTTCACCTTCCTGAGCATCCTGATTGGCTATAACGCTCAGAAGGCGTTCGGCGGCTCCGGGGTAAACGGCGCGATTATCGCCTCGCTGTTCGTGCTGGGCTACAACCCGGAGGCGACCAGCGGCGTCTACGCCGGGATCTCCACCTTCTTCGGCCATAGCATCGATCCGCGCGGCAATATCATCGGCGTACTGATCGCCGCCATCCTTGGCGCGTGGGTTGAACGCCAGGTGCGGCGGGTAATGCCGGCCAACCTCGATATGATCCTCACCTCGGCGGTGACGCTGCTGATCATGGGCGCGGTGACCTTTACGGTGATCATGCCGATTGGCGGCTGGTTGTTTACCGGCATGTCGTGGTTGTTCCTGCATCTTAATGGCAATCCGTTTGGCTCGGCGGTGCTGGCCGGTCTGTTCCTGCTGGCGGTGATGTTCGGCGTCCATCAGGGGTTTGTCCCGGTCTATTTTGCGCTGGTGGATGCCCAGGGCTTTAACTCGCTGTTCCCGATCCTGGCGATGGCCGGGGCCGGGCAGGTGGGGGCGGCGCTGGCGCTGTTCTGGCGGGCGAAGCGCGATTCGCTGCTGCGAACCCAGATTAAGGGGGCGATTATTCCGGGCTTCCTCGGGATTGGCGAGCCGCTGATCTACGGCGTCACCTTGCCGCGGATGAAGCCGTTTGTTACCGCCTGCCTCGGCGGCGCCTGCGGCGGCTTCTTCGTCGGGCTGAGCGCCTGGCTGGGGCTGCCGGTCGGCCTGAACACCGTGTTCGGTCCGTCCGGGCTGGTGGCGCTGCCGCTGATGACCTCCGGCAGCGGGATTTACGCCGGGATGGCGGTTTACGCCGGCGGACTGGCGGTCTCCTACCTGTGCGGCTTTGTGCTCACCTGGCTGTTCGGCAGTAAAAATGTCGATTTAAGCTAGAACGCGATTGTCGGGTCATGCCCGGCGGCGACTTCGCCTTCCCGGGCCTGCAAAATCGTTACCCCGCCGCGGCCAACTACCATTTCCTGCCCCGCCGCCCGGGCGGGCGCATGCTATGATTCCCCTTTGTCACATTTCACCAGAGGAAAAGATGGGCTCCAGCAAAAAAGGGATGCTGAACGTACTGATTGCCGCCGTGCTGTGGGGCAGTTCCGGGGTATGCGCGCAGTTTATTATGCAGGAAAGCCAGATGTCGTCGCCGTTTCTGACCATGACGCGTCTGCTGTTCGCCGGGCTGATCCTGCTGATGCTCGGCTTTGTTCACGGCGACCGCATTTTCCGCGTGCTGCAAAACCGCCGCGACGCCGTCAGCCTGCTGTTTTTCTCGCTGTTTGGCGCGTTAACCGTGCAGTTCACCTTTTTGATGACCATTGAAAAATCGAATGCCGCCACGGCCACGGTGCTGCAGTTCCTGTCCCCGACGATCATCGTCGCCTGGTTCGCCCTCGCCCGCAAAGCGCGCCCCACTCCGTTGGTGCTGGGGGCTATCTGCACCTCGCTGGCGGGCACCTTTCTGCTGGTAACCCACGGCAACCCGACGACGCTGTCGATTTCGCCGGCGGCGCTGTTCTGGGGGATCGCCTCGGCGTTTGCCGCCGCGTTTTATACCACCTATCCCTCGACGCTAATTGCCCGCTACGGGACGCTGCCGATCGTCGGCTGGAGCATGCTGTTCGGCGGTGCGATGCTGCTGCCGTTTTACGGCGGCCAGGGCACCGATTTTGTGGTGAACGGCAGCCTGCTGTTAGCTTTTTTCTACCTGGTGGTGATCGGTACTTCGCTGACATTCAGCCTTTATCTTAACGGCGCGCAGAAGATTGGCGGCGCCAAAGCCGGGATCCTCAGCTGCGCCGAACCGCTGAGCAGCGCCCTGCTGTCGCTCCTGCTGCTGGGGATCACCTTCACGCTGCCGGACTGGCTGGGCACTCTGCTGATCCTGGCGTCGGTGGTGCTGATCGCTATCGACTCGCGGCGGCGGGTGAGAGCCGCCTGAGGCGATGATAACAATCGCCTTTTCAATAAGTTAAATTAACCGCTATTTGCGTGTTTTCCCGCCTGCGCATATAGTTGACGGAAGCGATTACGGAAGGAGAAGCCTGATGAAAGCATGTTGGATGGTATGCCTGGTCACCGCCCTGAGCGCCACGTCGGCGTGGGCCGAATCACCGCTGCAAAGCCTGCAGTTCGAGCAGCAAAAGCAGCAGGTGCTCAAAGCGGTGAAGGAAAAATGCGCGCCAGCAAGCCACCTCAGCGACAACGATTTTGCCAATAAAGTACTGGCGACCGACGGCAACAAGAACGCGGTCCGCGAAGCGACGCTGGCGAAAGAGCGCAATAACCAAAAAAGCTACCAGGCCGCAATCGACAAAATCGTCTGTCCGGCCAAATAGCGGTTATTTCAGCCTGGCGACCAGCGTTTTCCAGTCAAACGGCGTCAGCTGCCTGTAGCTCAGGCTACGGGCGGCCATCTGCTCCGGAAGCTGGCGCTGGCTTTTCGCGATCGCCTCGCTCATTATCCCGCCGCTCCCCACATCACGCAGGGTTTTTACCACCTCTTCCATCTCTTCGCTGCGCCGAACGCCATGTTCCGCCACCCGGCTGATCAGATAGTCGGGAAACGCGCCTGTCCAGCCCAGAGACGGGAAACTATGATGCAAGGAGCTAAGCACCTCCTCCTCGACGCCATATTCACGGGCCGCGAACAGGCATTCTGTGGTGAGCGCTTCAAGACCTTTGATCATCACGCTACGGCACATTTTTATCGCCGACACCTGGCCCACCGTACTGGCGCCATAGCGGGCATTCAGCCCCAGCCCCTGCAGACGCGGCGCGATCGCCTCCGCCTGCGGCCCGCCGATCAATAACGGTGTCTGCAATCGGGCCGGCGGCACCGGCGCCATCACCGCGACATCAATGTAGGCGCCGGGCAGAAAATGTTCAGCTGCCTGCCGTTTCGTTTCCGGCGCCACGGAGTTGAGATCGAGGAAATATTGCCCCGGCTGCAGCAGCGCGGCGGCCTGCTGCGCGACCTTTAGCGCCTCACCGGCGGTCACAGTAGAAAAAATCAGCGCGGCGCTCTCCAGCGCCTGCGCCAGCGAACTCCCCGCCTGAACGCGCGAATCACCGGCTTTCCTGACCATTGCCTCTCGCTCCGGGCCATTGAGCTTGCAATCCCATATGGTCACCGCATGCTCACGGGCCAGATCTGCCGCCAGAATGCCACCCGCCTCGCCAAAACCAATAAACGCGATTGTCGTCATCATTACTCCTCACGCGGCCAGACGCGGGCCGGAATAAAAACTTCGCCAGCAAACAGCAGTCGCGCCGTGCGTAACAGGCCGCAGCCTGTCAGGGCGCCGTCTGCGTCAAGCTGAAGCGTCACGCTAAATTCGCCTGTCGGATGCTCAACGCTGAGCAGCGGCGTAGCGCCTGGCGCGACCTGCGCCATGCCCTGCGCGACGGATCCAGGAAGCAGACAGGCGCTGGCCACGCTCACCGCGCCAAATACGCCGATCGACGCGTGGCAGCGGTGCGGGATAAAGGTGCGGCTGCTGATGGCGCCGCCGTGTCGCGGCTCGGCGATCAGGGTCATCTTGGGCACCGTGCGCTGGCTGACGTCGCCAAGCTGCATCAGCGGCCCGGCCTGCAGGCGAATCGACTCCAGGCGACGTTTAAGCGCGTCGTCATTATCCAGCTGTTCGCGTGTCTCATAGCCGGTGCAACCGAGGTCGCACGCGCGCAGCAGGATCACCGGCATTCCGTTATCGATGCAGGTCACCTCGACGCCGTCAAAACGATCACGGACCCGGCCGGTCGGCAGCAGTGCCCCGCAGCTGGAGCCTGCCACATCAAGAAAATGGAGCAGGATCGGGCTGGCGCTGCCCGGTACGCCATCGATACGACTCTCGCCGACGTAGTCGACCCCGTCGGCATCGCAGGGGATCTCTGCCACCGCCAGTTGCCCCGTGTTCTCCATATAAATACGCACCCGAGTGAGCGGCGCATCGTGGCGAATCAGCCCACGCTCGATGGCGAAAGGGCCAACGGCGGCAAGAATATTGCCGCAGTTTTGGCCGTAGTCCACAGAGGCCCCCGTCACGTTCACCTGGGCAAACAGATAGTCCACATCGGCGTCAGGCCGTGCGGAGCGGCGGATAATCGCCACTTTACTGGTCAGCGGATCGGCGCCGCCGATCCCGTCAATTTGCCGGGGATCAGGCGAGCCCATCACCGCCAGCAGCACCGCATCACGTTGCACCGGATCGGCAGGCAGATCGTCAGCCAGAAAACAGGCCGCCTTCGAGGTGCCGCCGCGCATCCATAGACAGGGAATTCCGCGTTGCGCCATCTTACTCCTCCACCTCATCTGCGCTGTCGTAATACCGCAGCCCCTTTTCCGCCAGACGCTGGCGCATCGCGTAAATATCCAGCCCCAGCTCGCCATGGCGCATCCGCTCACGCTTCGCAAGCTCATTGCTCATGCGTGCTTCCGCTTTATCGAGCACATCACGCACCTGGGCGTGAGGCAGCACCACGACGCCATCGTCGTCGGCCACCACGACATCGCCCGGCTGCACAAGCTGGCCTGCGCAAATCACCGGGACGTTAACCGAGCCGAGGCTCTCTTTCACCGTTCCCTGGGCATAAACCTGACGGGACCAGACGGCGAATCCCATCTCCCGCAACGTTTGCGAATCGCGAATGCCGATATCGCCCACCAGACCGACCACACCGCGCGATTGGAGAGACGTCGCCAGCAGATCGCCGAAGAAGCCATCGCCGCACGGCGACGTCGGGGCCACCACCAGAATATCGCCGGCGCGGCACTGCTCGACCGCGACATGAAACATCCAGTTGTCGCCTGGCGTCACCAGTACCGTGACCGCGTTGCCCGCCCGGCTGACGCCCTGCTGAATCGGACGGATTGCCGGTCCCATCAGCCCCTGGCGTGCCCAGGCTTCATGGAGCGTCGCCACCCCGGCCGCCTCACAGCGGCGCAAAACCGCCTCGTCATGGCGCGGCAGATGGCGGATCACAAGGCCTTTTTTATTTAACAGCTTCATGCCAGGTTCTCCGTTACGCGGGGGAAGATGCTCTGGAAGGCTTCGCCGTGAACGATATCGCGCGCGGCCGTGATGCCGATGTTGCGTTTGGCCTGCACTCCGCGCTGCAGCGCCACGCGGGTGTAGTACTCCCACAAATGCTCCTGGCCCTGCATACACTGAATGGCCTGATACTTTTTCTCCCAGACAGTGGTGATGTCCAGCAGCACATCAGGCTTCCAGTTGCACTGCTCCGGCTGGTGCGGTTCGAAACAGTAAACCGGGGGAGCAGCGACAATTTTCTCGCCGGGGCGATAGCCTTCTGCCTGAGCGATAATCCGAGCCTCCTGAGCCAGGTGGGAGGCCAGCGGGTGATCGTAGTTATAGGGATCCTGCAGCGAGTGCGTCAGAACAAAGTGGGGCTGGATACGGCGATACACATCCGCCAGACGAAACAGCGTCTCTTTATCGGCGCGCAACGGATAGTCGCCGATATCAAAGAATTCGACGCTGGCGCCCAGGATCTCGGCGGCGGCCTGCGCCTCTTCGCGACGGACTTGCTTCACCGCCTCCTCGGTCATGTTGCCTTTACGCCACAGTTTGGCGGACTCGCCGCGCTCGCCAAAGGACAAACAGACCACATGGACCTGATAGCCCTGCAGGGCATGCAGGGCTATCGCACCGCCCGCGCGCCAGACGAAATCGGCCGAGTGGGCGCTGACGACAAGGGCACTTTTTTCGCTAACCGGATGAGACATGATGGCTTCCTCTGTTGTTTTTTTCAGCTTGTCATGTCCCGCCGTTGGAAGGTAATTCGTTAACTTGCGAAGGCTATGATTTTTATTTATGTTGTCGACTCACTCACTATTTCAGGCCTGACGAATAATGCTGAAGAGAAAGCACGATAAAATCATAAATATCATGCAGCTGCGCTTTTTTTGTCAGGTCGCGCTGCGCGGAAGCGTCTCGCGTGCTGCCGATGACTTATTCCGCACGCAGTCAGCGATAACCCGGGCTATCCGCGACCTTGAAGCCGCGTTGAACGTCACGCTGTTCGAACGCCATTACAGCGGCATGGTGCCCACCGAGTATGGCAAGTGCATCCTGCCGCGCGCCCGGCGGGCGATTGACGACCTGCAGGCCATCCCGGCGCTGTTGCAGAAGCACCATACCCGCACCAGCGGCCCGCTGGCGGACGCCGGTTGGCTGTTCAATACCCGCCGGTTAGCCATTTTTATTCAGCTCTATCACGTCAACCATACCCAAACCGTCGCGCAACAGTTGGGGATCACCCAGCCGGCGGTCAGCGCCGCGCTGAAGGTCCTGGAGAAAGGGGCGGATTCGGCGCTGTTTCGCCGAACGCCAGAAGGGGTGCGTCCCACGCCTGCCGCAGAACTGCTCTATCCCCCGGTGAGCAGAGCGCTCAACGAGCTGGAAAACATCTGGAGCGATCTCGCCGCCCGTCGCGGGGTGCTGGAGGGCACCGTGCGCATTGGCGCCCTGCCGCTGAGTCGCACCCGGCTACTGCCCTCCGCCATCGCCGCCTTTCTGGCCCAGCACCCGGGCATTACCCTCATGACCAATGAAAGCCCGTATGAGTCGCTGGTCGCCGATATGCGCGCAGGTAATATCGATTTTATTATCGGCGCCCTGCGTCAGGATGAAGATCTCCCGGACCTCTGTAGCGAGGCGTTATTCGAAGAGGATATGCTGATTTTACTGCGTAATAACCACCCGCTGCTGCGCCATCCGGATCCGCGCAGCCAGCTGGCGACGGCACAATGGGTGCTGCCGCGCGCCAACGCGCCGGCGCGCCATTTGCTGGATAAGGCGTTTGTCACCCTGGGGCTGCCGCTGCCCCAGCCGACGGTGGAGACCGGGGATGCGGCGATGGTGCGAGGATTGCTGCAGGACTCCGACATGCTGGCGGCGGTTTCCGCCAGCCAGATGCGTTTTGAAACTGACAATGGGTTGCTCAGCGTGTTGCCGGTCCCCCTGCCCGATACCACCCGGCGTATCGGGCTGACGTTTCGCGCCGGCAGCCTGCCCTCCCCGGCGACGCAGGCGCTGTTGCGTTTTATTTATCAGCAGGTTCAGGACGGGACTGTTTAACGTTTACCCGCCACCGAATAGGTTACCTGTTGGTTGCGCGTTTGCTGAAACGCCTCCAGCGTCTGCCCGCGCATCGCGGCGTAAATATGCAGGTTGGATACGCCGACCACCGCGCCCATTTTCTCCAGCAGGAAGAAACTGGCGCCATACTGAATCAATCCCCGCCAGTCGCGTGCGTTGAGCAACTGCTGTTCCTCCTCACTCAGTCCGGCTTCGGCATAAAGCGACTGAGGCGACTGCAGAAAACGTTCGCGCCAGGCAGGCTCAATCAGCCGATGCAGGAAACGGTTAAGCCGCAAGCCATTCAGGCTGCGCTCGTGGGTAAAAGGATAGGTTCCCGGCAGTTTCTCCACCCCGGCCAGCTGCTGCGCCATATGCTGGCGATGGCGCGTCAGGGTATCGACGGGGGGCAGGCGCGCATTGTTCTCAAGGATCAGCGTAGCGATACCGGTCATCGACGGCAGGTAATAGTCGCGCCAGGTTTCGGTGACATTGGCTGATAGCGCGCCGCGCATCACCAGCCACATGATCACCTCAGACCCTTCCATTCCCCCCAGCTCGGCATATTCGCCAAGGGTCATTTCGGTAAGCTTTTCCGGGTCATTAACCAGCATGTCAACAAACTGGGCATCCCAGTCGGGATTATTAAATCCGCAGCGCTCGCCATGAACCTGATGCGAGAGCCCGCCGGTCGCGACAATCGCCACATTGATATCTTCCGGGAAGCTTTCAATTGCCCGGCGCAGCGCCTGGCCGAGTCGGTAACAACGGCGCGCGCTCGGTACCGGAAATTGCAGCACGCCGATCTGTAACGGGATCACCGCCGTCGGCCACCCCTGCGCTTCATCCCAGGGCAACAGCGCCGAAAGCGGCGAGAAAAGGCCGTGGTCGAGCTTTTTATCCATAAAGAACGACATATCAAACTCATCGGCCATCAGGCTGGCGCCAATGTGCCTTGAGAGCGCCGCATTGCCCTGGACCGGCGGCAGACAGCGTGGTCCGCCGCCTTCATCGGCAACGTCATATTGACTATCGATTCCCAGCGTAAATGTCGAATAGTGATCGAAGAAAAAGGCGGTCACATGGTCATTAAAGATGTACACCAGCGCATCCGGTTTTTTCTCCTCCAGCCAGCGCTGCAGCGGTTCGAAGCTCTGGAAGATCGGCGACCATGCCGGGTCCTGCTGTTTATGATGATCGACCGCGAAGCCGATAGTCGGGGTATGAGAGACGGCGATACCGCCGAGAATGTTAGCCATCAGATAACTCCACTTATCGGTGTTCCAGGGGGGATGACAAAGCGTCCAGTTCTGCCTCTGTGAGTCGAGGCTTAGCGTGATTCATACGGTGCAACAAAATACAGGTCCCCGCCAGGCAGGCCGGCAGCGCAAGCACCAAAAAGATCGACGAGTGTCCCGGCACGGCCAGCATCAGCATCCCGCCCAGCGTGGAGCTGAGAATAGCCCCGGTACGGCCGATACCATGCATCCAGCTGACGCCGGTAGCACGGATCTCGGTTTGATAATAGGCTGGCGAATAGGCCTGCAGACCGTTCTGCGCGCCGTTAATGCACATCCCGCTGATAAAAATCAGCACCGACAGCGCAGCCGATCCGAAATCCATCAACCCCTGGGACAACAGGCACAGGCAGCCGAGGAAATAGGTTGCCGCAATCACCGCTTTCGCCGAAGCACGATCCATCAGCATACCGACAAGGATCCCGCCCAGCGGGCCGCCGAGCTGGAACAAGCCGGTCATCATCGCCGCCTGCTGCAGCGACAGCCCACCGGAGCGGAGAATGGTTGGCAGCCAGCCGTTCAGCAGATATATCACGAACAGCCCCATAAAATAGGTCAGCCACAGCGCTATCGTGCCGCGGGCATAGCCATGCCGAAACAGCTGCGCCACTTTACTGCTCCGCGTGATGGGCGGCGCATTCAGCTGGAAGACGGTGTCAGCCGTAAACTGGCCTCCAAGCCGGTTAAGCGCCCTGGCGATCTGCTCGCCCGGTAGTCGGCGCGCCACCATGCTCATCGCCGACTCCGGCAACATCACGATCATAAAGGGAAGCACCACGAGCGGCAGCACGCCGCCAAAAATCAGCGCCGAGTGCCAGCTGTAATGCGATAACAACCCGGCAGCGATAAAGCCGCCGAGGCCGGAACCCACGTTGAATCCGCTGTACATCAGGGTGATCATCACCCCTTTACGCCGCTCCGGCATATATTCCGCCACCAGCGTGACGCAATTGGGCATCACGGCGCCAAGTCCGAGGCCGGTGAGAAAGCGCAGCAGCGCCAGCTGCGACGGGCTTTGCGCCACGGCGCCGGCCAGGCTGAACAACGCAAATAGCGCCACCGACCAGAGTAAAATGCGTTTTCGGCCGTAGCGGTCAGAAAGCGGGCCCGCCACCAGCGCGCCAATGGCGACGCCGAACATAGCCGCCCCGAGAATCGGCCCCATTTCAGCCCGGCTGATGCCCCAGTCCTCGATGAGCGCCGGGGCGACAAAGCCCATCACCGCAGCGTCATACCCATCCAGCATAATGATGATGAAACAGAGCAGCAGCACGTTCCATTGAAAGCGCGAGACCGGGCGGGCATCTATCCACGCTTTCACATCGACAACGTTCATGTGATTCATAGGGTGACTTCCTCAAGCAGGCGGTACGAATGTTCTGGTTAGTGTTTTTTTGAGTGGAACTTTCGTACTCAACTTAAGGCAGGTCACGCAGGCTGTCCGGTTCGAAAACCCGGCGACAGATATGAGTTTTATTTATAATGTGAGGGATACGACAAAAAACAGCCATTAAAAAACCCGCAGCCAACGGCGGCGGGTCAGGGCAAGAGCGACGATCAGTGCTTTGGAATAATTAAATCACCGCGCAGCGGGCTGCCGCCCGGGTTGTCCGTTTTCTCGGTCAGCCAGTTGACGATCCGCGACGCCATCGCGTCCATGGAATATTCAATCGCCGGGATAGTCGGGATTCCGGGCAGCTGTAACGATCCGGCGAGGCTAAACACCATCACATTTTGCGGAACGGCGCGGTTAAACGCCTGCAGCTGCGGGACCACGCGCTGCGCCTGCAGCTCATCGCTCACCAGCAGCGCGTTAAAGTTCAGTGTCGTGGCGTTATTGACCAGCTCCTGCACCGCCACCGACGGCGAGGTGTTATCCAGAAACACCAGATTGCGATTAAACGGCAAAAAGTTTTTTTCCAGCGCATGCTTGTAGCCCAGCAGCACCTGATCGGCAAAGCCGCTGCTCTGCGGATGGATCAGCGCAATCTGCCTTCTGCCCTGGCTTATCAGATAGTGGCAGGCGGTTTCGGCGGCGAAGGCGTGATCGAACTGAATGCTGTTTTCGCCCTCGCTGTCGAGGCAGTCCACCAACACCACGTCCGGGCGGTTAATATTCAGAGGAAAACGCGCGCCGATGATCAGCACGTTATCGCACAGCCCGCAGGTTAACTCCTCCAGCGAGTTCATCACGCCGCTGCTGGTGTTGGCGAAGCGTAGCAGCAGGTGCTTCTGGTGCTGGCTGAGCTGTTTTTCCAGGGCGTAGAGATAGCTGGTGGTTTGATTGATATTGTCCTGGGCGCAGATGACGCCGATGCAGCCGGTGGACTGGCTAAGCAACGACTGGGCTATCATGTTTGGCCGGTAATTGAGCGCTTCCGCCGCCTGCAGCACCGCCTGACGACTGGCTTCCTTCACGCCACGTGAGCCGCTCAACACTCGCGACACCGTGGCTTTGGAAACCCCGGCAAGTCGTGAAACATCATTGATTGTCGACATCATTTTCCCCTGCGCGGGCGCCGCGTCCCGCCAAAATCCTGTAAACCTGAATCGCTTCAATTATGACCAGCGCAGTATATCCATTTCGCCATTTGTTTGGAAACCGATTTTCCATTTCAGCGCAAAACATCGCCAAATCGACAGAATAATGTGAGCCAAATCCAATAAATCCGCCCCATAAGCAGGAGATCTTGACCACTATCACAGTTCTGCTTTTTATAAATGGAAACCGGTTTCCGTCTGATATCAAATCATCCACGCAATAACTTTTTACATTTTGAGGATGGTCGTCGATGTACAAGATTATGCTGTGTTGCTCAGCCGGAATGTCCACCAGTCTGCTGGTCAGAAAGATGGTGGAGGCGGCGAATGAACGTGATCTGCCGGTGCAGATTGATGCCTATGGCGTTTCCGAATTTGACATCCAGTTTCCGCAGTATCAGGTGGTGTTGCTAGGCCCCCAGGTGAAATACATGTTGAAAACCCTGTCTGACAAAGCGGCTTCCCTGAACATTCCCGTTCAGCCCATCGATACGATGGACTACGGTATGCAGCGGGGAGACAACGTCCTGAATTATGCTCTGTCGCTGATCCCAGCGGCGCACTGAGAGGTGTTGAAATGAGTTATCTGTATCAGTCCATGATTGCCGTGATCGAGCAATCTATTACTCCGCTGGCAGGACGCCTTGGGCAGCAGAAATATGTTATCGCTATCCGCGATGGCTTCACTGCCGCATTGCCGTTTATGATCATCGGCTCTTTCATGCTGGTATTTATCTTTCCGCCGTTTTCACCCGAGACCACCAACGGCTTTGCCCGCGGCTGGCTCGATTTCTCCCAGCACTACCGCGAACAGCTGATGCTGCCGTTTAACCTCAGCATGGGCGTAATGACCTTCTTTATCTCGGTCGGCATTGGCGCCAGCCTCGGTCGTCAGTTTCAGCTGGATCCGGTGATGTCCGGTCTGCTGGCGTTTATGGCCTTCCTGCTGGTCGCCGCGCCCTATGCCGATGGAAAAATTTCCACTCAGTATCTGTCCGGACAGGGCATTTTTACCGCCCTCATCACCGCCATCTACTCCACCCGCGTCTACGCGTGGCTGAAGCAAAACAACATCACCATTCGACTGCCGAAAGAGGTACCGACCGGCGTCGCTCGTTCGTTTGAAATCCTTATCCCGGTGCTGGTGGTGATTGGTACTTTGCATCCGCTGAACCTGTTTATCGAAGCGCAGACCGGGATGATCCTGCCGCAGGCGATCATGCATCTGCTGGAGCCGCTGGTTTCCGCATCCGACTCGCTGCCGGCGATTTTGCTCTCCGTCCTGATGTGCCAGATTTTCTGGTTCGCTGGGATCCACGGCTCGCTGATTGTCACCGGTATTATGAACCCGTTCTGGATGGCTAACCTCTCGGCAAACCAGGCGGCGCTGGCGGCCGGCACGGTGTTGCCGCACGTCTATCTGCAGGGCTTCTGGGATCACTATCTGCTGATTGGCGGCGTCGGTTCGACCCTACCGCTGGCCTTCCTGCTGCTGCGTAGTCGGGCCACGCATCTGCGCACCATCGGCAAGATGGGTATCGTGCCGAGCTTCTTTAATATCAACGAGCCGATCCTGTTCGGGGCGCCGATCATCATGAACCCGATGATGTTTATCCCCTTCGTCTGCGTACCGATGGTCAACGCGGTGCTGGCTTACGGAGCGACGCGTCTTGGCTGGCTGAGCCAGGTGGTGTCCCTCACTCCGTGGACCACGCCGGCACCAATTGGCGCCTCGTGGGCGGCCAACTGGACGCTGAGCCCGGTAGTGATGTGCCTTATCTGCATGGTGATGTCGGCGGTGATTTACCTGCCGTTCCTGCGCGCCTATGAACGTTCCTTAATGAAAACCGAAGTTGAGAAAACCAAAAATAGCGTTCCGGTGGCAGAAACCGTTAGCTAATTCCTCTCCGCCCCGGAGAGATAATATGATGGCAGCGTAATAATGCAGAAAAAGGACTTTCACTGCATTATTAAATAATAAAGACCTCAGGAATACACATGATTGAATTAGAAGATGCGGTAATGGAAATTATCGTTAATGCGGGACAGTCACGCTCATTATGTTTTGAAGCGCTACATGCGGCCCGAACCGGAAATATCGACGAAGCGCGTTTACTGTTAAATGAAGCCGACGGTTACGCCCGTCGGGCGCATCAGATGCAGACCCAGCTCATCGAGCAGGATGCCGGTGAAGCGCGTCAGCCTATGACGCTGATTATGGTACATGCCCAGGATCATCTGATGAATTCGCTGCTGGCCCGCGAGTTCTCAGAAGAATTAATCCATCTGTACCAGCGTTAATTAATATGGAATAACGCCTGCGAGAATATTATTCTCCGGCGTCGCTGTACCCTAAAAAACAAATCAGCTTATTTTGGCTATATATTTTAGCCAGAATGGGATGGTTATTATCTGAAATATATTAATTATTAAAGCGAGATAACCATGAATACTGTGAAAAAACTGCCTTTAGCCATGGCGGTTGTCGCCGCGCTGTGCCCAATTTCCGTAATGGCGCAAGAATTTACTCAGGAACAGATCGACGCCATCGTCGCCAAAGCCGTTGATAAAGCGCTGGCCGAACGCCAGGCGAAAATCGACGCCGCGGCCGACAAAAAGGTCGACGTGATCACCAACCCGCAGACCACCGCCGCCTCGCCGGATATGGCCATTCCGTTCGGCCTCAAGTTCAGCGGCTACGCCCGCTATGGCGCCCACTTCCAGACCGGCGACCAGAAATATGTCGGCGTCGACGGCTCCTATAACGGCGCCTCGGCGATCGGCCGCCTGGGCAACGAAAGCAACGGCGGCGAATTCCAGATCAGCAAGGCCTTCAAAAGCGCGCAGGGGGCTATCTGGGATCTTAACGTGATGTTCGACCACTGGAGCGACGAGGTTAACCTGAAGAAGGCCTACGTCGGCGTCACCAACGTGCTGGAATCCAACCCCAACGCCTATATCTGGGCCGGCCGCGACTTCCACCAGCGTCCGCAACAGGGGATCAACGACTACTTCTGGATGAACCACGACGGCCAGGGCGCCGGGGTGAAGAACTTTGATATCGGCGGCGTACAGTTCGACGTGGCGGCGGTGTCGCAGGTGAAATCCTGTAGCCCCGAAGTGATGGCCGACGAGACCAACCCGTCGCGCATCACCTGTACCGGCAGCTCCGATACCGGCGACAACGGCCACTACGCGCTGACCACCAAAACCCACAACATCAAGGCCGGGCCGATCGACGTCGAGGTGTACGCCAACTACGGCTTTGACTCGAAGGCGGTGGACAGCGACGCGCGCCTCGAAGCCTGGCAGGGCGGCCTGGTGCTGAGCCACACCAACGACAGCGGGGTGAACAAGGTGATCCTGCGCTACTCCGACAACTCGGATAACAGCGTCTACAACAAAACCGACGACCTGACCACGGTCTACGCCAGCTTCGAGGGCAGCCATAAGTTCACTCAGCAGGCGCAGGTGGAATATCTGCTGGCCTTCCACGACTACGACAACGGCAGGGACAACACCGACAACCGCAAGAACTACGGCGCCATCGTGCGGCCGATGTATTTCTGGAACGACGTGCACTCCACCTGGCTGGAAGCGGGCTACCAGCGCGTGGACTACGACCAGGGCGGGGATAACCATGGCTGGAAGCTGACGCTGTCGCAGAACATCGCCATCGGCATGGGGCCGGAGTTCCGCCCGATGCTGCGCTTCTACGTGACCGGCGGCCAGGTGGACAATGAGCATACCGCGAAGGTGAACGGCACCCAGGACCAGCAGCTGGATTCGCTGAACGTCGGCGGGATGTTTGAGGCGTGGTTCTGATGCGATAGCATTGCCGAAGGAGCGTTCCCGGCTGGCGCTACGCTTAGCCGGGCTACGACTGAGGAGGCCTGCGGGATCCCCCCCAGGCCCGCGCAAGCGCAGCGCCGCCGGGCAGTCAGCCCCGTGCCCTGGTGGCGTCATCAATTCTTTATCTCTGGCTTAATCGGCGGGCGATACGCTCCAGCTTCATCATCAACAGCAGCGTGACGCCCACCAGCACGATGGTCAGCGCCGAGCCATCGGCGATACTGCCGCGATCGGTCAGGCTGAAAATGGTCACCGGCAGCGTCGTCCAGCCCGGCGGATAGATCATCACCGTCGCCCCCAACTCCCCCATCGACAGCGATAAACTCAGCGCCAGCGCCGAGATCATCCATGGCGTCATCAGCGGCAGCGTCACATGGCGCAGGCGGTACCACGGTGAAGCGCCCAGGCTGGAGGCGACGTTTTCAATATCAGCGGAAATCCGCGCCAGGCCGGTTGTGACGTTGCTGAAGGTAAAGGCCGAGATCAGCACGAAATGCGCCGCCAGGACGATAAAGAAGGTGCCGTTCATCTGCAGCGGCCCCTGGCTGAAGGCCACCAGAATGCCCAGTCCCACTGAAACCGAGGGGATGGCGCTGGGCAGATAAAACATCAGCCCAAGATGTTTCTGCAGCTTCGCGCCAGTCTGGCGCAGCGCCAGCGCCGCCCACATCCCGCACAGCAGCGCCAGCAGGCTGGCGCAGAAGCCCACCACCAGGCTGGAAAACAGCGAATCCCACGCCGCCCCGCGAAACGCGTTAACAAAGTGGGCAAAGGTAAAGCCGGTGGGCAGCAGGCCGTTCCATTGTTTACTCAGGCTGGAGAGTAAAATCACCGCCAGCGGCAGCAGGAAAACGCCGGCAAAAAGCGTCACCGCCAGCGCGCCCGCCGCCGCGCGGCCTTTACGCGACCAAATCAACATCGTTAACTCCTTACGCCAGTGCGCACCGCCGCCAGCCGATAGAGCATAAACAGCCCCAGCGACAGCAAAATATTGATCAGCGCAATCATGCAGGCCACGCTGTAATCCGACTCCAGAATCGCCTTGCTGTAGACCATCATCGGCAGGGTATTGACCCCTTTGGCGCCAATAAACAGCACGATACCGAACTCGTTAGTGGTCAATAACAGGCACAGGCTGCCCCCCGCCATCAGCGCCGGCAGCGCCGCCGGGAAGATAACCTGGGTAATCACCCGTAACGGATGAGCGCCGAGAATACTCGCCGCTTCCAGCTGGCTCTTATCTATCTGCCGCAGTCCCGCCATCAGCGGGCGCATCACCAGCGGCGTAAACACGGTAATCTCCGCCAGAATCACGCCGTTAATCGAATAGAGGAAGTCTACCGGCGGCAGTTCAAAAGCAAACAGCGCCATCAGGGTGCCGTTGAGCAGCCCCGCCGAGCCGTAAATAAAGGTGAACGCGAGAGTGATAAGAAAGGTCGGCAGCGCAATAAAAGTATCAATGACCCGGCCCACCAGTTGGCTGCCGGGGAACGGAATAAACACCAGAATCAGCGCCAGGACGCTGCCGAGCACCAGGCAGCCAAGGGTGGCGAACACCGCAATCTGTAAGGTATTGAGCAGCGCGCCAATAAAGCGCTTAGAGTCGATCACCTGCCAGAAGGTCTCGAGGCTCAGGTTGCCGCTGGCGTCGCGTAACGCCTGTTCGGCGATCAGCAGCAGCGGATAGAAAAACAGCGTCGCCAGCACCAGCAGCGGCAACGCCAGCCACAGGTAAGGGCGCAGGTTTCGCGCCGGACGCGCAAGCGTGAGGGTTTGCGCCATCATTGCACCTCGATCAGAACCGCATCGCCAGGTTCGAAGTAGAGCGCCAGCTTGTCCCCCGCGCGCGGCAGTGGGTTGACCTGAGTCATGACGATCCGCACCGCTTCGCCCGCGACGTCGCACAGCAGATGCGTCAGATCGCCCTGCCAGTGCACCGACATCAGGGTGGCGTTGAGGCGATTACTGGTTGCCGATCGCGGCGCCAGGCTCATGTGCTGCGGGCGAATGCATAACAGCTTATTGTTGCCATGCAGGCCGCCCCGGCTGAAGGCGTTAATCAGGCCGCCGCCGCAGCTTACGCTAACCAGCCCCGGCTCGGGGCTGTCTTTCAGCGCCGTCGCCTGCAGGATATTGGCGCGGCCGAGGAATTCGGCGCTAAAGCGGTTCGGCGGATAGTGGTACAGCTCGTGCGTTTCACCGTGGGCGATCAGCGACCCGTCTTTCATAATGCCGATTTTGTCCGCCAGGGTCAGCGCTTCGGTCTGATCGTGGGTAACGTAGAGGATGGTCAGCTCCGGCAGTTCGCGGTGCAGACGGGCAATCTCTTCCACCATGTTATGGCGAATTTGCGCGTCCAGCGCCGACAGTGGTTCATCAAGCAGTAACACCCGAGGACGCACGGCAATCGCGCGGGCTATCGCCACGCGCTGCTGCTGGCCGCCGGAAAGCTGATGCGGATAGCGGGTGGCGTAGTCCGCCATACCGACGATTTTTAAGGCTTCGGTCACCCGCCCGGCGATAAGCCCCCTGGGCTGCTTTTGCGCCCGCAGGCCGAAGGCGACGTTGTCTTCCACCTTCATATGAGGAAACAGCGCGTAGTTCTGCACCACCATCGCCAGCCCGCGCTGGTAAGGCGGCAGGTGGGTGACGTCCGTGTCGCCGATCAGGATCCGCCCGCCAGCCGGTTGCACAAAACCGGCAATCGCCCGCAGCACGGTGGTTTTCCCGGAACCGGAAGGGCCAATCAGCGCCAGCACTTCACCGGGCTCAATGGTCAATGACAGCGGTTTTAAGACCACGTTGCCGTGGTAGGAAACGCGCAGCGAGTCCAGGGTGATCCCGGAGGTCCCCGCCAGCGACGGGGAAGAGATGACGGTGGTTTTCATTAACATCAGGCTTACTCGCTATCGGTCACTTTATGCCAGCGGGCGATATCCGCCGAGAGAGAAACCGCGACGTCGTCCCAGTTGGGTTCCCAGCGCTTCACGCCGTCGAGCGCCGCCTGCGCTGCCTTAAAGTTAGCGTCATCCGGCGCCACGTCGTTGCGCACCGGTAAGCCCCAGGAGCGCGCGCTGACGCTGGATTGCGCCGGTTTATCCAGCAGGAAATTAATCAGCTTCTTGCCGTTTTCGCTGTTCGGTCCGTTCTGCACCAGCCCGATGGTGTAGGGCAGCGCCAGCGCGCTGCGCTCGCCTTTGTCGTCCGCCGGCCAGAAGATTTTGACGTTCGGGTTACGCGCCATCTGCGACAGGTTCATCTGCAGATCGCCGTTGGCGACGTACAGCTCGCCTTTGTTGACCAACGCCGTCAGCTTGCCGGTGGAGGCCGATGGGCCGACGTTATTGGCCTGCAGCTTGCCCAGATACTCGAAGCCGGCATCTTTGCCGCCAAGGCTGTGGAAGGCCTGCAGCATCACCGCGGTGCCGTCCCCCGCCTGGCCCGGCGTGGAGTACTGCAGCTTATTCTTAAAGCGGCTATCCAGCAGATCCTGCCAGCTGGCCGGCGCGGTTTTCAGCAACTGGCCGTTATAGATGAAGGTCAGATAGTTGTTCACCAGCGGCGAATAGCGGTCATTGGCGCCGGGGATCTGCGCGCTGCCCTGTGGGGTAAAGGTGGCCAGCAGCTGCTCTTTCGCGGCGCGCTGGATAAACGGCGGCACCGTGACCAGCACATCGGCCTGCGGATTGGTGCGCTCCTTCGCCAGACGCTCGACGATCGCGCCAGAGCCGCCTTCCACATACTGCACTTTGATACCCGTCGCTTTGGTGAAGGCGTCGAACTGGCTCTGATACCAGCTATTATCGCCGTCATGCAGGCCGTCGGCGGAGTAAACCGTGACGACGCCGTCCGCCCAAACCGGGGAGCTGGTCAGCGCGAACAGGGACAGCAGAGCAAGTCGGGAGAGTTTCATCGTGTTAGCCTCATCGCAGTTAGTTGTTCTGGTGTAGACCAGATTTGCGTTCACGCTACCGAGGGTTTATGACAAAACGATGAAAGAAGTGTGTCGAAAGAGTTAAAGCGAAGGGGATACGTCGCCCCCGGTTAACGCTGACGCCACCGGGGATACGGGAAGGGTTAATACAATAAAATCAATGGGTATCGACTTCGATCCGCAGGCTGTCATGCCGCCAGTATTCGATATCGTAATCAAGAATACGCCCGTGCTGATCGTAATTCAGCCTGCGCAGCAGCAGCGCCGGGCGCCCCTCCATCACCCCCAACGCCTCTGCGGCCTGCGGCGGCATGGAGGTGGGATAAAACGACAGATGCATACTGGTATAGATCAGGTCGTAGTGACTCTGATAAATCTCGGTCAGACTGCCATTGAGATCGTGGCGCAGCAGCTCCGGCACCCGGGCCGGCAGGCAGTGGTTTTCGCAATAGCACACCGGACGCCCGTCGGCATAGCGCAGGCGGGTCAGCAGGTAGACCTGATCGAAGGGCTGCAGCGCCAGCGGCGCCATCACATCCAGCGGCACGGCGGTTAAGCGGCCATCAAGCAGCACCGTTTTCGGCTCACGTCCCTGTTCGAGACACAGCTTGTGGAAGTTGGTGTTCTGCGTCGGATCCAGCCACAGACGCTCCGGCGTCACAAACCAGCCGCGGCGGTCGGCGCGGTAGATCACGCCGCTGGCCTCCAGCTGCGCCAGGCTCTCGCGCACGGTGATACGGGTCGTGTTGAACAGCGCGCACAGCTCGCGCTCGGAAGGCAGCTTATCGCCGCTTTTCAATGCGCCGTTTTGAATACGCGCCTGCAGCTGCGCCTTAATCATCAGGTATTGCGGCATCTCGCCAGAGGGTGATTTCATGTTTACTCGCTGCCACGTTTGGTGCGCTCATTATACATAGCCAGATGAATTTTTTGTTGCAGCGCCACATTTCCTTTGACCCTGCCCCGGCTTTGTCTCCATGATAAATATCAATCTGGTATAGACCAAATGGTGAGACAAATGACTTCACGGAACTACCTGCTGCTGACCCCCGGCCCGCTAACCACCTCCCACACGGTGAAAGAGGCGATGTTGTTCGATAGCTGCACCTGGGATGATGATTACAATCTCGGCGTGGTACAGACCATTCGCCAGCAGCTGGTGCAGCTGGCCACCCCGGCCGACGGTTATACGGCGGTGCTGTTGCAGGGCAGCGGCAGTTACGCGGTCGAAGCGGTGCTCGGCAGCGTCATCGGCGAACAGGGCAAAGTGCTGATCGTCAGCAATGGCGCCTATGGCGCGCGTATGATTGAGATGGCGCAGCTGATGGGCATCGCCTTTCATCCTTACGATTGCGGCGAAGTCGCCCGTCCGGACGCGGCGGCGATCGCGCGGATCCTGCAGGATGACCCGATGATCACCCATATCGCGATGGTGCATAGCGAAACCACCACCGGCATGCTCAACCCGATCGAAGAGGTAGCCGCGCTGGCGAAGGAGTATGGCAAACGCTATATCGTCGATGCGATGAGCAGCTTCGGCGGCATTCCGCTGGATATCGCCGCGCTGAATATTGACTATCTGATAAGCTCCGCCAACAAATGCATTCAGGGCGTGCCGGGCTTCGCTTTCGTCATCGCCCGCGAATCGGAGCTGGTCACCTGCAAAGGCCGCTCGCGCTCGCTGTCGCTGGATCTTTACGCCCAGTGGCGCTGTATGGAGGATAACCACGGCAAGTGGCGCTTCACCTCACCGACCCATACCGTGCTGGCCTTCGCTCAGGCGCTGAAAGAACTGGCCCAGGAGGGCGGCGTCAGCGCCCGCCATCAGCGCTACAGCCACAATCAGCGCCGACTGGTCGCCGGAATGCGCGCGCTCGGCTTCCGGACGCTGCTTGATGACAGCCTGCACTCGCCGATCATTACCGCCTTTTATTCACCGGACGCGCCGCAGTATCGCTTTCACACCTTCTACCAGAAGCTGAAAGATCAGGGCTTCGTTATCTATCCGGGCAAAGTGTCGCAAAGCGATTGCTTCCGCATCGGCAACATCGGCGAAGTCTACGACGCCGACATCACCGCCCTGCTGGCGGCCATCAACAACGCCATGTACTGGAAACAATAAGGAACCGCCATGAACCGTATCACCGCACTCATCCTCGACTGGGCCGGCACCACCGTGGACTTCGGCTCCTTCGCGCCGACGCAAATTTTCGTCGAGGCCTTCCGCCAGGCCTTCGATATTGAGCTCACCCTTGAAGAGGCCCGCGTGCCGATGGGGCTTGGCAAATGGCAGCACATTGAGGCGCTGGGCAAACTGCCGTCGGTCGATAGCCGCTGGCAGGCGAAATTTGGTCGGCCAATGACGGCTGCTGATATTGATGCGATCTACGCCGCGTTTATGCCGCTGCAAATCGCTAAGGTTGTCGATTTTTCCGCTCCGATCGCCGGCGTGGTCGACACCCTCGCCGCGCTGCGCGCCGACGGACTGAAGATCGGCTCCTGCTCTGGCTATCCGCGCCCGGTGATGGAAAAGCTGGTTCCAGCCGCCGCCACCCAGGGCTATGCCCCGGACCATTGGGTCGCCACCGATGACCTTGCCGCCGGTGGGCGTCCGGGCCCCTGGATGGCGCTGCAGAACGTAATTGCCCTGGGCATAGACGATGTGGCCCACTGCGTGAAGGTCGACGACGCCGCGCCGGGCATCAGCGAAGGGTTACATGCCGGGATGTGGAGCGTCGGCCTGGCGGTGTCCGGTAACGAATTCGGCGCTACCTGGGAGGCGTACCAGGCGATGTCGAAAGAGGAAATCGCCACCCGTCGCGAGCGGGCGGCAGGCAAGCTGTATGCCGCCGGGGCGCATTATGTGGTTGATACCCTGGCGGACCTGCCGGAAGTGATCGCCGACATCAACGCCCGGCTGGCAAAAGGCGAACGGCCTTAAGCGGGTGAATTCACCTTCACTTTGGCCGCCACCAACAGGCCGGTAAACAGCATTAATACCCCTGACAACACCAGCGGCGACAGCAGCCCTAAGTGGTCAAGCGCAATGCCGCCGACCGCGGCGCCGCAGGTGTTGGCCAGCTGGATCACCGCCACCTGAATCGACCCGGCTTTTTCCGCCTGATCGGAGAGTGAACGGGTGATCCACGTTGACCACCCCACCGGGATCAAGGCGAACGCGAAGCCCCAGATAATTGCCACCGTCGAGGCGACGATTTTGCTTTCTCCCCACAGCACCAGCGCCGCCGCGCAGGCGGTCAACACCAGCGGCGCAATCGCCAGCGCCGCTTTCACCGAGCGTTTGAGCAGCACCGAGGAGAGCGACGTGCCGATGAAGCTGGCGATACCAAAGCTCAGCAGCACCAGCGTCAGGCCATCGACATCAAACCCGGCGAGGGTCATGTAGAGCGGGCGAATATAGGTAAAAAAGGCGAACTGTCCGGCAAAGGCCATGAAAATGGCGCACATGCCGGCCATCACCCCCGGCCGCTTCAGCAGGCCAAACATATTTTGCTGCTGAGCCGCCGATTCACCAGGCAGCGACGGCAGCGCTTTCAGCACCCAGAGCGTACACAGTACACCCATCACCGCCGCGCCGTTAAACACGTTGCGCCAGCCGATAAGCCCGCCAAGGAAACTGCCCAACGGGGCGGCGATCACCAGCGCGATGGATACCGCGCCGAAGATAATCGACAACGCTTTCGGCACCACGCGCATCGGCACCAGCCGCATGGTCAGCGAGGCTGACATCGCCCAGAAACCGCCGAGCGCCAGCCCCAGACAGGCGCGTCCCAGCAGCAGCAGGGTGAAGCTATCGGCAAAGGACACCAACAGGCAGGAAAGGGTCAGCAGCAGCGAAAAGAGGATCACCACGTAGCGGCGATCGGTTTTGCCAATGACGGAAGTGATAAACAGGCTGGAAAACATCGCGACGAATGCCGTCGTCGTCACCGACTGCCCGGCCATCCCTTCGGAGATACCTAAATCCAGCGCCATCGGCGTCAGCAGACTGACCGGTAGAAATTCGACGGTAATCAGGCAGGCGACGCAGAAAGCAACCGCGAAGACCGCCGACCAGTTTGGTCGCGCGAGTTCGCGTGCATGGGGTTTGGCTTCATTTGAATAACTCATGAGTGACCTGCGAAGAAAGTGGCGGAAAGCTGCGCAGTGTAACATTTTGTTTGTGACGCATTTAACGTTTTCGCAACTATTCTCGCTTTTCATAAGAGGATGCGTAGCTGCTCGCATGTTTAAAAAAACGATGCTTGCTATCGCTTTAACAAATCTCAGGAGAATTTAATATAGCACTATGTGCTATACTTTTAACGACAGGATGTCAGCAATGCGTATCTTCAAAACCAAATGGTTCGCCAGAGAGGCTAGCTCTCATGGCATTTCCGACGACGAGCTCTATCAGGCAATTCAATCTGTGCTTCAGGGCAAGGTGGTTGATTTAGGAGGAGGGGTTTATAAAAAGCGACTCAACAAGAATCGCGATCGCGCAATCATCCTTACCAAAAGCGCAGGGTATTGGTTTTATACCTTTCTATATGCCAAACAGGATATGGCCAATATCAACCATCGCGAGTTAATGGGTTTTCGTGAGTTAGCAAAACACTATGCCAATCTCTCTGAAGAGAAAACGACGGTCTTAGTTAAAAGTAAAGAACTGGTGGAGATTTGCGATGACAGCAAAAAATAAATACAAAAGCCCGGCTTTCGAAGCGATCCATAGCGCTGCGTCGGGGCTATTCAGCGTTGGCGCAATCCCACAGGAAACAATGCGCCATTTTGATGAATCATGTCTCGGTAGCGTAGCCGCACTTCAACCCATTGAAATTAAAGCGCTACGTGAACAACTCAATGTTAGCCAACCCGTGTTCGCTCGTTATCTGAATACCAGCGTGTCTACCGTGCAAAAATGGGAGACTGGCGCTAAGCGACCAAGCGGAATGTCATTAAAATTGCTTAGCGTCGTACAAAAACACGGCCTGAAAATCCTACTGTAGTTATTCTGCCGGATGGCGCTTACGCTTATCCGGCCTACAAGGAACACAAGGAAGACAAAGGTTTGAAGCACAGGCCGGATAAGGCGCAGCCGCCATCCGGCACTCGGATTTACTCGCCGCGAGCCGATTTCACCAGCCCGCAGATCCACTCCTGGTGGCCGTTAATCATCGGATTGGGCAAGGTACGCGCCAGCTCCTGCGCCGGAACGCCCTTTTGCGACTCCTGGGTGAGGATACGCACGCGCCCGCCGGGCAAATCTTCAAACAACCACGCGTGGATCACATCAAGCCGCGTTGTTGCATCCCCTTCCGCCCAGCCGTGCCAGGCTACGCGCGCCGCCTGGCCGGCAACGGGAGGAACATATTCGGTAATCTGCGCCTCAATCGGAAAGCCGAAGGTGCTGAAGCTGAAGCGGGCGTTGGCGCTGAGGTTCGGGCCGCTGCCGTCATGGAAATGGATATCGGCAACGTTGCTGTAATAGCCCGGCCACAGCGTGGTGTCATCGAGCTGTGCCCAAATCTCGGCCGCCGTCAGGCCGCTGACGATAATTTCATTGGAGGCAAAGTTGTCGGTCGTACCCGGCAGATACTCTTCCGGCCAGACAATGGCGCTTTGCTGTAGAGACTGTTTCATGTTTCACCTCGTGAACGATTGATATAACGAGGTTAATCATGCGCCGGGCAGTGATATAAAGCGAATCACCATCTTTGATGACCATCATAAGCAAGGGTGATATCAGTGCAGCCAGTGCACGCCCTCTTCCGGCAGGAACAGCGCATTATAGCGTTGCTGCAGGTGATACAGATCACTGACATCCGGGTCCAGTTCGCGCAGAAACCCTTGCGCCAGACGGATCTGCGCATCGGTAATCGGCGCCGCTAAACGCGCTTTTTGCATCAGGCGATACCAGTCATGCAGGTTTTTTTCGCTGGCGTCAACGATAGCGGTCTGCCAGATGAGCAGCACCTGGGCGGCATTCTGCAGATGCGCTTCATTTGGTCGCTCGAGGTAGCGCAAATACTCATGACCGGCGGTTTTGCCCAGCTGATCGATCATCGATTCCACCGGAACAGGCGTCATGCCCAGGCGTTCGCTCAGACGACGAATCGCGCGGCGTGAATCAGAGGTAAGCACCCGAAATCCCACAACAAACACCACTACCAGGGTGGCCAGTCCTATCCAGATCATGCATCCTCTCATCCAATCGCGGCCTCACTATCATAATGGGAATTTGCCTGCTGTCGACTGCCGGACGTACCATAATGTGACTTATCGCGTTTGCGGATGGCTATCATGAAATCTGATATCAGAAACCTCGATCTCAACCTGCTGAAAGCCCTGGATGCGTTGCTCGATGAGCGCAGCGTCACCCGGGCGGCAGCGCGGCTAGCACTCACCCAGCCAGCGGTCAGCGGCATGCTCACTCGCCTGCGCGACGCCTTTAATGACCCGCTGTTTATCCGCGCCCCGCACGGCATGGTGCCGACGCTGCGCGCCCAGGCGTTGGCGGCTCCGGTAAAGCAACTGCTGACCGATGCCGAAGCCCTGCTGCAACCCGCGGTTTTCGATCCGCTGGAGGCTGACTTCACCTGGACCATCGCCGCGACGGATTATGCGTTGAAAGCGGTGATCGTGCCATTTATCGCCGCGCTGAAGCCAATGGCGCCGGGTATCCGCGTGCGCATTATTCCCGAATCTCCGGCCACGCTGCTGGCACAGACCGAACGCGGCGAAGTGGATATTGCGTTGTTAACGCCCCACGATACGCCGCCGGAACTGCACAGCCGGGCGCTGTATCAGGAAGAGTATGTCTGTCTGCTGCGCGAAGACCATCCCCAGGCCAACCAGCCGCTAACGCTAGACCGCTTCTGTGCGCTGGAACATGTTCTGGTTTCATGGCAGGGCGATAGCTTTCGCGGCGTGACCGACGACGCACTGGCGGCGCTTGGTCGGACCCGGCGAGTAGGATTGTCGGTCAGCAGTTTTCTGGTGTTGCCGGAAGTGCTGGCGGTGAGTGACATGATTGCCGTAGTACCACGCAGGCTGGCGAAAATGGCCAGCGGCATGAAAATCGCTACTCCGCCGCTGGCGATCCCCGGGTTTACCAAAAGTATGGCCTGGCACGAACGCAATCATCGCGATCCGGCTCAACAGTGGCTGCGGGAGCTGCTGCTACAAACCAGCCAGCAGAAACGATAAAAAAAGCCCGGCGCAATGGCCGGGCAAGGTTACCAAATACCTGGTGAATCAGGCAGTCTGCAAAATACGGTTCTTTTTCTCGCGGCGAATTTTACGCTCTTCGAAGATAGCCACGATGGCCATCAGGCAGGTACAGCCGATGGCGGCGGCGTCCAGCGCCGCAAAGGTGCCGGCCCAGCCGGTGAGGCCAAAGACCGGGGTGCCGTCGGCGATCATCCCGAGGCCCAGCTTGGCGAAGCTATCGCCGATCAGATAGGCGAAAGTGCCCTTGATCCCATCGGCGGCGCCGATCGCTTTTTTCGGTACGAAGCCAACGGCGGCAACGCCAATCAGCAGCTGCGGGCCAAACACCAGGAAGCCCAGCGCAAACAGCGAAGCCAGATAGACGTACTGATTGCTGGCATGTTGATAAACGCCGAGAGTGGCGATAATCAGCGCCAGCGCGATGCAGGCCACCAGCGCGCGGCGGCCGTTGGCCAGGTCCGACAGCCAGCCCCACAGCAGCGTGCCGACCAGGGCACCGACCTCAAACAGGGTAAACCCCTGAATCGCCACCTCTTTCGACAGCTTCAGCTCCTGGAAGGCGTACACGGTGGACCATTGATCGATACCGATACGCACCACGTAGAGGAAGATGTTGGAGAAGCACAGCAGCCAGATCACTTTGTTTTTCAGCACGTACTCAACAAAGATCTGCCACTTGGTCATCGCGTTTTCTTCGGTCTCTTTATCCTCTTCGCTGATCGCTTCGCCAAACAGCTCCTCCGCCGTGCCGAGGCCGTAGGATTCCGGCGAGTCGCTACCGTAGCGCAGGCCAATAAAGCCGACGATCAGCGCAATAATCGACGGGAAGATAAACATGCCGATCACGTGGCCGTCGAACAGATAGTTGGCGCCAAACAGCGCCACGCCCGCCGCGCCGGCGCCGCCGAGGTTGTGAGAGATATTCCAGAAGCCGAGGAAGGTGCCGCGTTTGCGTCGTGGCGTCCATTTGGTGATGGTGGAATAGCTGCACGAGCCGCCGGTGCTCTGGAAGAAGCCGCTTAGCGCATAGAAGGCGATCATCAGGAACAGGCTGGTGAAACCCGCACCCATACTGGCGCTAAAGCCCAGCATGCAGATGGCGGAGAGGATCAGCATAAACGGCAGGAACTGCTTGGTGTTTTTGCCATCGGCATAGTAGGAAACCAGGGTTTTCCCTACGCCGTAGGTAATGGAGAAGCCCAGGCCAATCATCCCCAGCTGGGTCATGCTCAACCCGTAGGTGGAGATCATGTCGTTCTGCGCAATATTAAAGTTCTTGCGGATCAGGTACATGGTCAGGTAGCCAATGAAGACCACCAGATAGGACTGCATGAAAGGTTTGAACCACATTTTGCGCCGCACGTCGAGCGGCAGATCCAGGGTCGGCTTACGAACCTGATTCAGAAAGGCCAGCATGGGTATCTCCTGAGCTGATTTTTTATGCCTGCGTCATAGCCAGGCATTGTAAAAATCAGCGCGCCGTCTGGCCTGAGACGGCGTCCAGGTGAAACCGGGAAAATTTCTTAGTTTTGCCCCATTCGCGGCGAAAGAGTGAGATGCATCACGCTTCACTGGCGGCGCGCGGCGCCTGCGCGTTTAAGAACGGCAGCAGCAGCAGCGCGGAAATGCCGGCGGCAATCGCGATCGCCACGAAGAATCCGGTCCAGTGCCAGATATCCATTACCTGCGCCAGCGGCCAGCCGGAAAGCGACGCGCCAAGATATGCGAACAGGCCGACAAACCCGGTAGCCGCCCCGGCGGCCTCTTTATGCGAACACTCCGCCGCCGCCATGCCGATCAGCATCTGCGGGCCGAAGACAAAGAAACCGGTGGTGAAGAAGCAGGCCGCCTGCATCACGTAGCTGGCGAACGGCATCAGCCACAGGCCGCCAACCGACAGCAAAATGCCGGCGGCGAAGATCAGGTTCATCGGTCCGCGATTGCCGTTAAACAGCTTATCCGAGCCCCACCCCGCCACCAGCGCGCCGATAAATCCGCCCAGCTCGAACATGGTCACCGCCGAGTTAGCGGTCACCAGATCGACGCCAAGCGTCTCCGACATATACAGATTGCCCCAGTCGTTAATCGCCGCCCGCACCACGTACACCAGCACATAGCACAGCGACAGCAGCCAGATATAGGGGTTTGCCAGCACGTATCGGGTGAGGATCTCTTTGCGCGTCAGCCCGGCGCCCTCCTGCTGCTGGGCAATCTCCAGCGCATCGTGACGCCAGTCGCCCACGGCGGGTAGCCCCACCGCCTGCGGACGATCGCGCAGCCGCCAGCACAGATATAATCCGGCGAGGATCGCCAGGCCGCCGGCGATGGTCATCCCCGTGCGCCAGCCGTAATGTAGCGCCGCCGCTCCCACCACCATCGGGATCAGCGCGCCGCCCACGTTATGCGCCGTATTCCACAGCGCCCACCAGCCGCCGCGTTCGGTGCGTGAATACCAGGCCGTCAGCAGCCGGGCGCAGACCGGCGAGCCCCAACCCTGAAAGAAGGCGTTCAGTGCCCACAGCAGGGCGAAGGCCCACAGTGAGGAAGAAAAACCGAACAGAATATTCACCACCCCGGTGGCGATAAGCCCCAACCCCATAAAATAACGGGCATCGGAGCGGTCGCTGACGATACCGGAGAAAAATTTCGACAGTCCGTAGGTGATGTAAAACAGCGTGGCCAGCAGACCGATATCGCTGCGGGTTAGCACGTTGCTGGCGAGAATGTCAGGCACCGCGGCGTTAAAGCTTTTGCGGGTGAAATAGAACAGCGCGTAGCCCAGCCAGATGGTCAACAGGATATGGCGGCGCCAGTAGCGATAACGCGCATCAAGCTCGCGTTTATCGCTAATCGGCGCAGCGTCAGGCGGGGCTTTTAAAAAGGCGAACATCAGCGATCCTCTCAGGCGTAACGCAGCGGTAGATTGACGCACACCCGGGTACCGTGGGTGCAGGAGATCGTCAGCGTGCCCCCCAGGGCGGTCACGCGCTCGCGCATGCCGGTCAGACCGAATCCCTGCGCGCTGGATCCCGGCGGCAGGCCGCAGCCGTCATCCTCCAGCACCAGCATCAGACGCTCCTCCTGCTGCCAGCCCTGCAGGGTCACGGCGCTGGCGCTGGCGTGCTTGACGATATTGTTCAGTCCCTCCTGGCAGACGCGGAACAGGGTCACGCGCTGGTTTTCGCTCAGCCCCGCCTCGTTAATCCGCCAGTCGAGATGGCTGACAATGCCGCGGTCCTCCAGCTCCATCTCGCGCATCAGAGAACGTACCGCCTGCTCCAGCGGCAGGTCGTCAAGCTGGCGCGGACGCAGGCGGCCCAGCAGGCGACGCACCGAGTCGTAAACCCCCAGCGAGAGGTGTTCAATCAGCTGGCCGCTCTGGCGAACGCTGGCGTTGTCCGGCGCCAGCCGCTGGACGATCCCCGCCTGGGTGCGTATTGCGGTGATGGTCTGGCCGATATCATCATGGAGCTCGCGCGCGACGTCGCGGCGCACGCTCTCTTCGGTCTCCAGCAGGCGATCCGCCAGACGACGATTACGCGCCAGCTCGTTCTGTAGCGACTGGTTAAGCTCGCGCAATCGCTGGATCCCCGCCCCCAGCAGCAGTCCGGTGAGGCTCTGCGCCAGCAGCGAAAGCAGGAGATCGACGGGGTGATCGTGCCAGGTCTGGCTGGCAATCAGGGCGATAGCGTTCATCAATGTGGCGATCAGCGCGCCCTGCCAGCCGTAGTGCCAGGCGAGGGCGATAATCGGCAGCGCAAGGCAAAACGGGGTAAAGCGGGAGAGCTCAGCGGGCAGCCCAAGCTGCAGCCACAGGCTAATGGTGAATAACAACAGATACCAGATCAGATGCCGCCCGCGCCAGTTTACCGGCTGCGCCACCAGCGACGGCCCCAGGGGCCGCCAGACGGTGCTGGTGAGGTAGTGCCAGAACACCAGACAGGTCGGCGCCAGAGTCAGGCCGCCGGTGAGCGTCAACAGCAGGGCGTTAAGACCCTCGTCCCCCTCCGCCAGCCAGGGCAGCGATTGCAGCAGCGCGGCGGCCATTAACGCCCCGCCCTGACGCAGAAGCGTCAGCCAGTCGCGCTGCTGGCGATATCGCGAGATCAGCGCCACCGGCAGGAGGGTCAGCAGGCTTCCGGTCATCAATATTATCGGGTGCGCCAGCGCCACTTCCTGCGCCAGCCAGAAGATCAGCAGCCACTCGGTTCCCAGCAGCACCGGCCAGTAGCCGCGCGGGCACTGCAGCATCAGCCCCAAACGCAGGCCGAAGGGGAACAGCAGCACCGCCAGATCGGCGCGCTCCACCAGATGCAGGCTGATGCTCCACAGACAAAACCAGGCGGCGGCGAAGATAAAGGCGCAGCCGATCACCGACAGCAGGCGCGGGAGTATGGTCTTCATTGCCAGCTGTCGAACATACGGCGCGCCAGCTCGACGTCATTGTTGACGCCCAGCTTTTCCAGCAGGTTAGCGCGGTGAACGTGGACGGTTTTCGGCGACAGTCCGAGCTCAGCGGCGATCTCTTTCACCGCCATGCCCTGCGCCAGCTTTTCCGCCACCTGACGTTCGCGTTTAGTGAGCGGATCCTGGCGCCCGGCGGCCAGCTTCATGGCGATATCCGGTGTGAGATAGCAGCCGCCCGCCGCCACCGTGCGCACCGCGGCGATAAGTTCGTCCGGGCTGCAGCGTTTCGACAGAAAGCCCCGCGCGCCGGCGTTAAGCGCCTGCTCGACCAGCGCCGGGCTGTCGTGCACCGACAGCATGATGGTCGCCATCCCCTTCGGCAGCTGGCTGAGCAGCGCCAGCCCGGAAATATCCGGCATTGAGATATCGCAGATACAGACCTGAACGCCGCGCCCCGGCAACCCCGCCAGCGCCTCGCGGCCGCTGCCGAATTCGGCGACAACCTGAAAATCAGTTTCCAGCCCCAGCAGCTGAGCAAAGCCGGAGCGGACAATCAAATGATCGTCAATAAGGGCGATGGTGGTCATGATAGGGTCCTGGTGCCTGAGGCGACAAAGCGCTGTGTCCGTAGGCCGGATAAGCGCAGCGCCATCCGGCAAAGGCGCTTACCTTAACCATAAGCACCTTACCGTTCAAGCCTTGCGCGATTTACTCGAAGAACACCGCAATTTTGTTAAACATGGTGGGATCGGACTGGTTACGCGCCACTTTGGTGACATCTTCCAGCTTTTCAATCTGGCTAATCATCTGCCCGAGACGCTGATCGTCGTTCACCAGCAGCCAGATGCGGCTGTGTTCGCTGCCCTGAATCGGTAGACAAAGAATACCTTCGACGTTAAAGGCACGGCGGGCAAAAAGCCCGCAGACGTGGGTCATGACGCCGGGGTGGTTGCGGACGGTGAGTTCCAGAATGACGTTTTCACAGTGTTTTTGCATGGCTTATTCCCCCACCATTTCAGTATTGGCCGCACCCGGCGGTACCATCGGATACACTTTCTGCTGCGCGTCGATGCGCACGTGGATCAGCGCCGGTCCCGGACGAGCGATGATCGCCTGCAGCGCCGCCTGCGGATCGGCTTCGTTATTTAAATCACAGGTTTGCAGGCCAAAACCGGCGGCAATCTGCATAAAGTTAATCATCCCTGGATAAGTGGCGGCAAAAACGCCCTGCTGATAAAACAGGCTCTGCTGCTGATGCACCAGCCCCAGCGCTTCGTTGTTCAGCAGAATAATTTTTACATCCAGCTGATTTTCAGCGGCGGTAGCCATCTCCTGAATATTCATCATCAGGCTGCCGTCGCCGGAGAAGCAGATAACCTTGCGCTGCGGATTCGCCAGCGCCGCGCCAATCGCCGCCGGCAGGCCGAAGCCCATGGTACCGAGGCCGCCGGAGGTCAGCCACTGGCGCGGACGGTTGAGCGGGTAGGCCTGCGCCGTCCACATCTGGTGCTGGCCAACGTCGGTAGTGATGATCGCTTCATCATCCACGCAGGCGGCCACGGCGTTAATCAGGCCGTAATGGGAAAGCGGGTCGCTTTCCTGCGGGATGGCGCAAGGGAATTCGCGCTGCAAGTCGGCCACCAGCTGGCGCCATTCCTCGCGCGGCTGCGCCTCAATCTGCGGGTTCAGCTGGGCTAAGACTTCCGCCACATCGCCCTGAATCGCCACGTGCGGTTGCTTGATTTTGCCCAGCTCGGCGCGGTCGATATCGACGTGGATAATCTTCGCGTTCGGGCAGAACTGCTCGGTCTTGCCAATCGCCCGGTCATCAAAACGCGCGCCTAAAACAATCAGTAAATCCGCTTCCTGCAGAATGAAGTTGGTGCTGCGCGCGCCGTGCATCCCCAGCATCCCCAGCGACAGCGGGTGCGCCTTCGGCAGCATGCCCAGCGCCATCAGGGTCATGGTGGTCGGCAGATTGGCTTTTTCCGCCAGCTCACGGATCTCCTGCGGCGCGTTAATCACCCCGCCGCCCAGATAGAGCACCGGACGCTTCGCCGCATTGATCATCGCCGCCGCTTCGCGCACGCTTTCGTGGGCGAATGCCGGCGGAGCGGCGCGCTCGCCCGGTTCCGGCAACGTTTCCAGCTCAATGGTCGCCGACTGTACGTCCTTAGGAATGTCTATCCACACCGGCCCGGGACGCCCGGACTGAGCAATACGGAAGGCGTCGCTGATCACCTGCGGCAGCTCGGCGATGTCGCGCACCAGATAGTTATGTTTGGTGATGGGGATAGAGATGCCGTAGGTGTCCACTTCCTGGAAGGCGTCGGTGCCAATCATCGATGCCGGCACCTGGCCGGTGATGCAGACCAGTGGAATCGAATCCAGGCGGGCATCGGCGATCGCCGTCACCAGGTTCGTCGCCCCCGGGCCGCTGCAGGCCATACAGACCGCTGGTTTGCCTTCGGTACGCGCCATCCCCTGGGCGATAAAGCCCGCGCCCTGCTCGTGGCGCGCCAGGATGTGGCGGATCTGCGTGCTCTGGCTTAAGGCATCGTAAATAGGCAGGATGGAACCGCCCGGAATGCCGCTAACCATAGTGATACCCTGGCGTTCCAGTAAATGAACAACCAGCTGCGCGCCGGTAAAGCGCATTGTGTTTGATGTGGTGCCCGAACTTGCCATGCTCCAGTCCTTTTCTTCTGGGCCGACTTTACCGGGGGGCTCGCCAACAAAAAACCCCGCTCGGTTTGCGCCGGCGGGGTTTGGAATTCGTGTTGTTCCGGACCCTACGGCGCATTGCCGACGACGACCACCACAGACACGACGACCACCGCGGCTGGCGCGGTTTTTAGTAGGGTCGAAGCGATCAGGGTTGCGTTCATTAGGGACCTGTTGTGTCGAAAAATAAGCTGAATTTATACAAACACAGGTTTTACGTTTTCACAATGGATTTATTTTCATCCACGAAAATTTGCGCGAAAGATCACAGTTCGGCGCAAAAGGGCAGAAAACAAAAAACCCCGCCGGAGCGAGGTTTTTATCAGTATGGTTACAGGTGGTAGCCGCAAGCACACTGTATTACGTCAACGCCAAAAGTATACGCGATCGCTGCAGTTCGCGCAATTTAAGGTCGCTTTTTCTCTGTCATAGAGTATGGGCGAGAGCGGCGGATTTGTCCAAAAAATACTGTTCATCCATACAGTATTTATCTATACTGGGTGTGTTCATGGTGTGCCATTCGGGGGCCGCAAGTTTGACCGGCGCAACGAAGTCCTGGCTGAAACGGGTGGTGCCGTCAGTGCCTTAACCCCGAGAGAGCACACTGTGTTACGTCAACAACGTGCAGTCACTGGTCCGCGCGGCAACGCGTGGTTCAGCGCTGCGCACCCCTGTCGTTGCTGGCGGCGGGCCGGTAAGCCGTCCACGGAAGGAGCAATCATTGGCCAGGGCGACGCCGCCGGCGACAGGCAGGGATAAGCTGGCAACAGGCAGCGGAAAGGTACGTCAGCTTATTGTGCTCCTTAACCACAGGAGACGCGCGTATGGGCGGAATGGATATTATTATTTTAATCCTGAAACTCATGGTTGCTGTGTTGCAACTACTTGATGCAGTCCTGAAACAGTTCCGCTGATTCAGGTTCAAGTCGCACCTGAGGGGGGCGGGAAACCGCCCCCCTGCAGGCGCCCGCCGGGCGTCCCGGGATGACTTGATGGAGGAAGCTATGCCACCCCTGTTAATTGCCGCCACGACGCCGGATGCCCCGGGGTTCGCGGCGCTGCGCACCGAAAGCCTTGAACAGCATTTCAATATGCTGCGCCGCCTGGCGGAAAACTGGCAGAGCGGCAAAAACCGCTTTACCGCGCCGGGCGAAACGCTGCTGGGCGCCTTTGTGAACCACCAGCTGGTTGGGGTATGCGGCATCAATAGCGATCCCTTCAGCCCGCAGCCGCGGGCCGGGCGTATTCGCCATCTCTACATCAGCGAGCGCTACCGCCGCCGGGGGATCGGCCAGCAGCTGCTGGTCTCGGTTATCACCCACTCCAGCGCCTGGTTTGATTTTCTGAACACCCACGCCCCGGCGCAGGCCTGGCCCTTTTATGAAAGACTTGGCTTTCGCCCGGTGTACGATGAACCGCGGGTGACGCATCGCCTGTTTTGTTCGCTGTAGCCCCCGCTGGCTGGCAGCGCGGGCGCGTGTTACAGTCCGGTGACCTTCACTGTTGAACCTGTCTGCGATGACCATCACCGTATTCTGCATTTTGCTGTTCGCCGCCCTGCTGCACGCCAGCTGGAACGCTATTGTCAAAGCCAGCGGCGATAAAATGTACGCGGCGATCGGCGTCAGCGGCTCGGCCGCGCTGATCGCGCTGGTGATGCTGCCCTTTTCCCCGCAGCCAACGCTTGCCAGCGCCCCCTATCTGCTGGCGTCGTGCGCGTTACAGGTGGTGTATACGGTGCTGGTGGCGAAGACCTATCAGGTGTCGGATATGAGCCAGACCTATCCGCTGATGCGGGGAACTGCCCCATTGCTGGTGGCGGCGATAAGCGTGCTGTTTCTCGGCGATCGCTTGTCGCCGCTGGCCTGGCTGGGCATCGGCGTCATCTGCCTGGCTATTCTGGCGATGGCCTTTAACGGCCGCGCCAGCTCGCGCAAAGGCATCGTGCTGGCGCTGATCAACGCCTGCTTCATCGCCGGCTATACGCTGGTGGACGGCACCGGCGTCCGACTGGCGGGCTCGGCGCTGGGCTACACCCTGTGGACCTTTTTTATGAACGGCTTCTGCCTGCTAAGCTGGGCAATGATGACCCGCCGCGCTGAAGCCAGCCGCTATCTGCGCCTGCACTGGCGAAAAGGTATCCTCGGCGGTATCGGCACCATGGGCTCCTACGGCCTGGCGCTGTGGGCGATGACCCAGGCGCCGCTGGCGGTGGTCGCCGCGCTGCGTGAAACCTCCATTTTGTTCGGCGCGCTGATCGCTTTTATCGTCCTGAAAGAGCAACTGATGCCGCTGCGCATCTTCGCCGCCTGCGGGATTGCCGCCGGGGCGATCCTCCTGCGCCTCGCTTAGCCTGCAATGGCAACATTAGTTGCCGTTCCTGTTTACATAACCTGCCTGGAATTCCCTCAACAATCGGCACTTTGCAGTTGTTCTGTCATTTTTATATGGTAGATTCCTCCATCGATTACGGGATGTGCCAGTCACATATTCTTCATTTCTCTTTACTCACAAAGTATTCATCGACATGAAACGGCATAAAAACTTCAATTTGTTGTTGATGCTGGTACTGCTGGTGGCCGTTGGCCAGATGGCGCAGACCATATATATTCCGGCCATCGCCGACATGGCGGTCGCGCTGAACGTTCGCGAAGGGGCGGTTCAAAGCGTGATGGCGGCCTACCTGCTGACCTACGGTATTTCACAGCTGTTTTACGGCCCGCTCTCCGACCGCATTGGTCGCCGCCCGGTGATCCTTGTCGGGATGTCGATTTTTTTGCTGGCGACGCTGGTCGCCATGACCACCCATAGCCTGCCGGTGCTGATCGCCGCCAGCGCCATGCAGGGGATGGGCACCGGCGTCGGCGGCGTAATGGCGCGCACCCTGCCCCGCGATCTGTACGAAGGCGCCCAGCTGCGTCATGCCAATAGCCTGTTAAATATGGGTATTCTGGTCAGCCCGCTGATTGCCCCGTTGCTCGGCGGCATCCTCGACACCCTGTGGAGCTGGCGCGCCTGTTACGCTTTCCTGCTGGTGCTGTGCGCCGGGGTGACCTTCAGCATGGCGAAATGGATGCCGGAAACGCGCCCGGAGGGCGCGCCGCGCACCAAACTTCTGGCCAGCTACAAAACGCTGTTCGGCACTGGCGCGTTTAACTGCTATCTGCTGATGCTGATCGGCGGCCTGGCGGGGATTGCGGTATTCGAAGCCTGTTCCGGCGTACTGATGGGCGCGGTGCTCGGCCTGAGCAGCATGGCGGTGAGTATTCTGTTTATTCTGCCGATCCCGGCGGCCTTCTTCGGCGCCTGGTTTGCCGGCCGCCCGAACAAGCGTTTCCCGACCCTGATGTGGCAATCGGTTATCTGCTGCCTGCTGGCGGGTCTGATGATGTGGATCCCGGGGCTGCTGGGCGTCATGACCGTCTGGACCCTGCTGGTGCCGGCGGCGCTGTTCTTCTTCGGCGCCGGCATGCTGTTCCCGCTGGCCACCAGCGGCGCGATGGAGCCATTCCCGTTCCTCGCCGGTACCGCCGGGGCGCTGGTTGGCGGCTTGCAGAATATCGGCTCCGGCGTACTGGCCTGGCTGTCGGCGATGATGCCGCAAAACGGTCAGGGCAGTCTCGGTCTGCTGATGATGCTGATGGGTCTGTTGATTCTGCTGTGCTGGCTGCCGCTGGCCTCGCGCTTTACCCACCATCAGCAGCCGGTCTAAGCGCCGCTTGGCGCTCCCCGGATAGCGGCTGACGCCTTATCCGGGCTACCTCCCGGTGGCTGCTTTTGTCTTATGTCAGACTGTGCAGCCACTCGATAAAGGCGTCGATTTTCGGCCACTGGCGACCCGGCAGGGTGGTTACATAGTAGTGCTGGTGGCATTTCAGCGTCATATCGCCAAACGGGGCGATCAACTCCCCACTCTCCAGCCGCTTCTGCACCAGCCGCTTACGCCCCATCGCCACCCCGACATGATTCATCGCCGCAATCGTCGCTAAATCGGAACGATCGAAGCCAATCCCCGACGATGGCGGCAGTTCCACCGCAAACTGCTGCGCCCAGCTATACCACTCGTCGGTGCCGGAATCGTTACTCCATGCCTGGCGGTCGTGGAGCAACGTACAGTGGCACAGATTGCCCGGATTCGACATTAACTGCCGCTGTTGCGCGTAATTCGGCGTACATACCGGCACGATCGCCTCATCCATCAGAAAATGGTGACTCAGCTGCGACGACGGCGCATCATCAAAATAGATCGCCAGATCGATGCCCGTCCGCTGCAGGTTAACGTTTTCATTGCCGGTCAGCACGGTGAGGGAGATGGCCGGGTAACGGCGGGTAAAGTCACCCAGGGCCGGCACCAGCCAGCACTGGGCGATAGAGGGCCGCGAGTAGACCGTCAGACTGCCGGAGAGCTCCTGGTTTTTGATATCGAGGATCTCCTGATTGAGACCATCCAGCGACGACTTCAGCGCCCAGTAGACCCGCTTACCTTCACGCGTCAGCTCAACTTTGCGATGCGAGCGGACAAAGAGCAGGATCCCCAGCTCCTCTTCAAGTTGATTAATCCGGTGGCTGACGGCGCCAGGCGTGAGCGCCAGCTCGTCGGCGGCCAGGGCAAACGACTCGTGCCGCGCCGCCACCTCAAAGGTCGACAGCCTGGAGAGCTGCCAGCCGTTCAGCAACCGGGTACCTAAGGTTTTTAGCACATCCATCACGCGCTCCTGGCAAATACAGTGGCTGTTGATGATAAAAAAATCACGCCGGTTTTGCCGCAAAAGGGTGAGTTAATTTGACCCATAGCATATTTAATGGTCTGTTTTTGAGCTAAATCACCCATTTGATTCAATTCTCCTCACCCTAAAGCCCATTTTTATCGTTTGTCAGCCCATGACGATTCTCGCTTCAATAAGGCCAGATTATTCACAGGCGAGGTGGAATATGGGTTCGCAAGTCTGGGTTGTGAGCACGCTGCTGATCAGCATCGTGTTAATCGTCTTAACGATCGTCAAACTGAAGTTTCATCCATTTCTGGCGCTGCTGCTGGCGAGCTTTTTCGTCGGCGCGATGATGGGGATGGGCCCGCTGGAGATGGTCAACGCTATTGAGAGCGGCATCGGCGGTACGCTGGGCTTCCTTGCGGCGGTGATCGGTCTCGGCACCATTCTCGGGAAGATGATGGAGGTCTCCGGCGCGGCGGAGCGCATCGGCCTGACGCTGCAGCGCTGCCGCTGGCTGTCGGCGGACGTGATTATGGTGCTGGTCGGCCTGATCTGCGGCATCACGTTGTTTGTCGAAGTCGGCGTGGTCCTGCTGATCCCCCTGGCCTTCTCCATCGCCAAAAAAACCAATACCTCGCTACTGAAGCTGGCTATTCCGCTGTGTACCGCGCTGATGGCGGTGCACTGCGTGGTCCCCCCGCATCCGGCGGCCCTGTTTGTCGCGAACAAACTGGGCGCCGATATCGGCACAGTGATTGTTTATGGCCTGCTGGTCGGTCTGATCGCCTCGCTGGTTGGCGGTCCGCTGTTTCTCAGAGCGTTAGGCAACCGCCTGCCGTACAAACCGGTTCCGGCCGAATTTGCCAACCTTGAGGTCCGCGAGGCGTCGACGCTGCCGTCACTCGGCGCCACGCTGTTTACCGTACTGCTGCCGATTGGCCTGATGCTGGTGAAAACCGTCGCCGAACTGAACATGGAGAAAGGCGGCACGCTGTATACGGTGCTGGAATTTATCGGCAACCCCATCACCGCGATGTTTATCGCCGTCTTTGTCGCCTATTACATGCTCGGCATTCGTCGGCAGATGGGGATGGGCGTCCTGCTGACCCATACGGAAAACGGCTTTGGGTCTATCGCCAACATCCTGCTGATTATCGGCGCAGGCGGCGCATTCAACGCGATTTTAAAATCCAGCGGCCTGGCCGATAGCCTGGCGGTGATTCTGTCGAACCTCGACATGCATCCGATTTTGCTGGCCTGGCTGGTGGCGCTTATCCTGCACGCCGCCGTCGGCTCCGCCACCGTGGCGATGATGGGTGCCACCGCCATCGTCGCGCCGATGCTGCCGCTCTATCCCGGCGTCAGCCCGGAGATCATCGCTATTGTCATCGGTTCCGGCGCCATTGGCTGCACGATCGTCACCGATTCCCTGTTCTGGCTGGTAAAACAGTACTGCGGCGCCAGCCTCAGTGAAACGTTCAAGTACTACACGACGGCGACTTTTATCGCGTCGCTACTTGCACTGGCCGCCACCTTCCTGCTTTCTTTCATTATCTGAGCGCAAAGAGACGTATGATGAAACACGCTGACCTGACCACCTTAACCGCGACCTTCCCGCTTGTGCAGGATCTGATCGCCCTGAAAGAAACCACCTGGTTTAACCCCGCCACCACCACCCTGGCGGAGGGATTGCCTTACGTCGGCCTGACCGCCGACGACGTGCAGGACGCCCATGCCCGCCTTCAGCGCTTCGCGCCCTATCTGGCGGAAGCCTTCCCGGAAACGGCCGCCAGCGGCGGGATTATCGAATCGGAAGTGGTCGCCATTCCGGCAATGAAGCACCGCCTTGAGCAAAAATTCGGCCAGCCGATTGGCGGCGAACTGCTGCTGAAAAAAGACAGCCATCTGCCGATCTCCGGCTCGATCAAAGCGCGCGGCGGCATTTATGAAGTGCTGACCCATGCGGAAAAGCTGGCGCTGGAAGCCGGTCTGCTGACTACCGCAGACGATTATCGCAAATTGCTGACGCCGGAGTTTAAACAGTTCTTCAGCCAGTACAGCATCGCCGTCGGCTCCACCGGCAACCTCGGGATGTCGATCGGCATCATGAGCGCCCGCATCGGCTTTAAGGTTACCGTGCATATGTCCGCAGACGCCCGGGCGTGGAAAAAAGCCAAACTGCGCAGCCACGGCGTGACAGTGGTGGAGTATGAAGAGGACTACGGCGTGGCGGTCGAACAGGGGCGCAAGGCGGCGGAATCCGACCCGAACTGCTTTTTCATCGACGATGAAAATTCGCGCACGCTGTTCCTCGGCTATGCCGTGGCCGGCGAGCGCCTGAAGGCGCAGTTCGCCAAAGCCGGACGGATGGTCGATGCCGACCATCCGCTGTTCGTCTACCTGCCGTGCGGCGTCGGCGGCGGCCCTGGCGGCGTGGCGTTTGGCCTCAAGCTGGCCTTTGGCGACCACGTTCACTGCCTGTTCGCCGAACCGACCCACTCCCCCTGCATGCTGCTCGGCGTATATACCGGGCTTCATGACCAGATAGCGGTGCAGGATTTAGGCATTGATAATCTGACCGCCGCCGACGGTCTGGCGGTCGGCCGGGCGTCCGGCTTCGTTGGCCGGGCAATGGAGCGCCTGCTCGACGGGTTCTATACCCTTGATGACCAGACGATGTATGACATGCTGGGCTGGCTGGCGACAGCGGAAAATATCCGCCTTGAACCCTCCGCGCTGGCCGGAATGGCCGGGCCGCAGCGCGTCTGCGCCAGCAAAGCGTACCATCAGCTGCAGGGGCTGAGTGAGCAACAGCTGCAGCAGGCGACCCACCTGGTGTGGGCCACCGGCGGCGGAATGGTGCCGGAAGAGGAGATGACGCAGTATCTGGCGAAGGGGCGCTAATCTTCAGCGCAGCAGCGGCATCAACGCCTCTGGCGGCCGCTGCTGTCGGCGCAGGTCCCGCATCACTCGCATATAGGGCCCGCTGAGATCGTAGAACTGCCGATAACCCGCGCACAGCGGGTCTTCCTGTTCGCCGCAGCGGCACAGGCGTAGCCACGGACAGCCGTAGCAGGCGCTGTTGGCCGCCGGCGCGCCCGCCTGCGTTATCAACTCGCCGCACCAGGCGCTCAGCGTCTCGCTGAACAGCAAAATATTGATACGGCCAATATCTTCCCGCACCCAGCGGTGAAAGACCGCGCAGAGAAACTCTCCCCACAGCGCGGCGTCGCCAGCCGCCAGCTGCGGAATAAAATGGATAGCCGTAAGCCCCTGTTGACGCAGCTGCGCATAGAACGCCTGCGGCTGGCGGCAATGCTCCGCCTCGACCACTACCGCCTGAAAGGGAGTGTCATGTTGCTGGCCGGGGGCATGAGTGAGAGGCAAATTCGCCGGACATCCTGTCATGACATATCCCTAATGAATGAAACGATCTGTTGAAGGTGAGTAACAGCAAACAGGAATGCCAGAGAAAGTACTGCGAGTGCGATCAAAAATTTGTCACGAACCGCCCGCGGCTGTAAAAAATCGCTGTCGTCGACGTCCATCAGATGACGACGGCGGGTATAGCCCCAAAGGATCCCCGCCACTATCGCCAGCACGCCGATCGACAGCCAGAACGGCAGTCCGGCGCGGTGCCAGCTGTGCTTAATCGCCAGCGCCATCAGCGCGCCATAGCCCAGCAGGGTGCGAAACCAGGCCAGGGAGGTGCGCTCTGGCTGTAGCCCCGGGTCGCTTTCCCGCCGCGCCCGGCGTTTATCCGCCATACAGCACCAGCAGCATCACCGCGACCACCACCGCCAGCAGCAGGATGCTAATCACCAGCAGCGTCCGGGTATAGGGGAGATCCTGCTTCAGGCGCATCGCCTTCTCGTTGTTCAGCCAGCGCAGATAGCCATAGATGGCCATGCCGCCGGCAAACAGGCACAGCAGCAGGGCGAGAATTTCACGGATCAGCGGCGTGGCAAAGTCTGGCGCCAGCTGGTCAAGACCGACGCCAGCGGCAAGAAAACCGAGTGCCGTGCGGATCCACGCCAGAAAGGTGCGTTCGTTAGCCAGCGAAAAGCGGTAATCAGGCGCTTCGCCGAGGCGGGAGATTTTCATGACGGTTCCTTGTTCATCGCGCAGCAGGCTTCAGCATAGCGTAAATCAGGAACCGGGGAGAAGCATCGGCGCCCCGCAGGGCGCCGGTCAACGGCGGGGATTAATGCAGCTCCGGCCAGTAATCCTTGTTGGCGGCAATCAGGTCGTCGAGGATCGCTTTCGCCACCGAAGCGCTCGGCACGGTTTTCGACAGGGTAATCGCCTGCCACAGCTTGTGGTAAGAGCGTTGTTCCCAGGCATCGACCACCAGTTTTTCCACCGCCACCTGCTGGCTCATCATCCCTTTCTGGAAGTGCGGGATGTCGCCGACCGTCAGCGGCTCCGGCCCGTTGTGGCCCACCAGGCAAGGAATTTCCACCATCGCGTCGGCGTCAAAGTTATGGATCGCGCCATTGTTCGGCACAATCAGCAGCATCCTTTCCTGAGTGTTAAAGGCGATGGCCGTCGCCAGATCGACGATATACGACGCGTGCTCGTCAATCTCCAGATCGCCTGCGGAGGATTTCCCGGCGGCAATAATCGCCCGGCAGGCGCTGAAGACGTTTTTCTCACGATGATCCATCACCTCATTGGCGCGGGTGCGTTCCGGGTTGGAGTGGGCCACCACGTAGTCCGGGAACAGGTAATATTTCAGGTAGGTATTCGGCATGGTCTGCGGATCCAGCGCCTGCACATCTTTCGCTTTGGCAAAGGTGTCGTTCCAGCTTGCCTCGGTGTGCGGGTCGTTAGATGGCGGCACATAGCCGTATTTCGCCACATATTCGCGCAGTTTCGGCATCAAATCGTTGCCGTCGAGATCCTCAATCGAGGTCCACCAGCCGAAGTGGTTGAGGCCGTAGTAGCGCACGCGCATCTGTTTACGGTCTTTGAGGCCGACAATCTGCGCCATCCGCCCTTCAATGCCGATCGGCATATCGCAGATGTTGAGGATTTTGGCGTTCGGCCGCAGACGACGGGTGGCTTCCGCCACAATCGCCGCCGGGTTGGAGTAGTTAAGCATCCAGGCGTTCGGCGAATATTTTTCCATATAATCCACCAGCTCCAGCACGCCGCCGATAGAGCGCATACCGTAGGCGATCCCGCCCGGTCCGCAGGTCTCCTGGCCCAGCACGCCGTGGCGCAGCGGGATTTTCTCATCCTGTTCACGCATCGGATATTTCCCGACGCGGATATGCGCCATGACGAAATCAACATCGGTAAACGCCGCCTGCGGATCGGTGGTATAGCTGAATTCAATCTCCGGCGCCTGCTCTTTGAGGATCACTTTGCACGCCTCGGCGATGGTCTCCTGCCGCGCCCCGTCGTTGTCGTAAAATTTCAGCGACCGCAACGGAAAACGATCCTGGTTTGCCAGCAGCATCAGGACAATGCCCGGGGTGAAGGTGCTGCCGCCGCCTGCGATAACAACTGAGAATTTTTTCATGATACTGCCTCCGTCATGGTGGTATGTTCGGTCGAAAGAGAATCTTTCATCAGGTTTTCCAGCTGGTCGCGCACCTGGGGAACGTGCAGGCCGACGATGACCTGAATCCCGTTGCCGCGGCGTACTACCCCGTGGGCGCCCAGCGCTTTAAAGACGTCGTCACTTTGCGTTTTCGCCATATCGACCAGCGCGATGCGCAGTCGGGTGGCGCAGTTATTGATACTTTCAATGTTGCTGGCGCCGCCGAGGGCCTGCAGGAAGCCAGCGGCCTGGCCCAGCCGGGTCTCTGGCGCGGCTGCCGCCGTGGTTTTACCCCGCGCCGCCTGATAATCAGCCTTGCTGTAGAGCTTGATTTCGCTCTCTTCCCGGCCCGGCGTCTTCAGGTTCAGACGCAGGATCAGGGTGCGGAAGACCACGAAGTAGAGGGCGGTGAAACAGAGACCAATACCTATCTGAATGAACATCATCGAGGCGTGGTGATGGAACATCGGGATCCAGTTTTGCGGCAAGAACTGGTCGAGCAGGCCGCCGCCGAAATTGCCCACCACCCCGCAGATGTACATCACCGTCGCCATGGACGCCGCCAGCACCGCGTGGACGGCGAACAGCAGCGGCGAGATGAACAGGAAGGTGAACTCCAGCGGCTCGGTGATCCCGACCAGCATCGCGGTCAACGTGGCGGGGATCAGCAGGCCGGCGACCTTGACGCGATTTTCCGGCGCGGCGGTGAAGTAAAGCGCCAGCGCAATGCCCACCGAACCAAACACTTTCGAGTTACCGTGCAGGGCAAAGCCGCCCTCCGGGAACAGCGTCTTCAGCGGTTCCGTACTCTGGCTGAACGCCTGCAGATGCTCTGCCCAGTAGACCTGCAGTCCGCCCTCCACTACCGCCGGGCCAAAGATGAACGGGCCATAGACGAAGTGATGCAGACCGGTGGGGATCAGAATGCGCTCAAGGAAGATGTAGACCCACACCCCGAGCGCGCCGGCAGAGCGCAGGAAGGCCTGTAGCGATTCAATACCCAGCTGGACTTTTGGCCAGCCGAGCAGCGTCAGCCAGGCGCAGGGGATCATCGCGAGGAAGGCGACAATGACCACAAACGATGAGCCCTGGAAGATGCCGAGGAACACCGGCAGGGGTTTATCGAAATAGCGATTATGCAGGGCCGTCACCAGGCCGGAGATGACGATCGCCCCGATAATGCTGGTGTCGAGGGTTTTAATCCCGGCAATCATCGTCAGGCCGCTGCCGGCCGTGGGTTCAACGGAAAAGTCGACGCCGAAGAAGTGGCCCCAGGTCATCCCCATGGCGTTAATAAAGTAGTTCCAGGTGAGAAAGCTCACCAGTACCGCCAGGCAGGCCCGGCCCTGGGCCTGCTTCGCCAGGCCAATCGGCAAGCCGACGGCGAAAATCAGCGGCATATTACGAAAGACGGTCCAGCCGCCCTCTTCGATGATGTGAACGATCTGTGCAAACAGGCTGTCGGGTGCGGTCAGCGCTTCGCCGACGAACATCGGGTTGCGCAACATAATGGCGATACCGACCACGATCCCGGCAAAAGGAAACAATAAAACCGGGGTAAACATGGCGCCGCCAAAGCGTTGTATTTGACTGAGCATTGGGAAATCCTCATGTAACAACTCGTAGGGTGAATGGCCTTCTTTTTCTTGATTACCGGCCTCACTCGAGAATAGGAATTTGCCCGTCCAACAACATGCCGCGCCGTTGCGATTCGTGATCGCTTTCATGGTTTTAATTTGGCCAAAGTTGTCTACTTCGTTAACAAAAGTTAGACATCGATAAGCCAAAGGATGAAATCGATCTAATGAATGGATAATAACCTGCTGTCTTAAAACTTATTTTTTAATAACAGGTGAAGAAAATAACCTCGCTCTTTCCTGTACAAGAGGACTACTGGTGATCTACAAATCCATTGCTGACCGCCTGCGGCTGCGGCTGAATTCTGCCGACTTCTCCATCGGCAGCCCGCTGCCGGGAGAGAAAAAACTGGCCGAGGAGTTCGGGGTGGCGCGCATGACCATCCGCAAAGCCATCGACCTGCTGGTGGACTGGGGGTTGGTGGTCCGTCGCCACGGCTCGGGGACCTACGTGGCGCGTAAAGACGTCCATCATGAAACCAGCAATCTCACCGGCCTGGCGGAAGTGCTGCGCAAGCAGGGTAAAGAGGTGGTAAGCCAGGTGCTGGCCTTCGAAGTGATGCCTGCCCCGCCGGCCATCGCCAGCCTGTTGCGAATTAAAATTGATGAACGGATCTACTTCTCGCGGCGGGTGCGCTTCGTCGACGGCAAGCCGCTGATGCTGGAGGATAGCTATATGCCGGTGAAGCTGTTCCGTAACCTGTCGCTGAGCCATCTGGAGGGATCGAAATTTGATTATATTGAGAAGGAGTGCGGGATCATCATCAGCGGGAACTATGAGACCCTGACGCCGGTGCTGGCGGACAGGCAGCTGGCGCGCTCAATGAACGTTCCGGAGCAGACGCCGCTGCTGCGGATTACCTCCCTTTCCTACAGCGACAGCGGCGAATTTCTTAACTATTCGGTCATGTTCCGCAACGCCAGCGAGTATCAGGTGGACTACCATCTGCGCCGCGTCCAGGCGCACAGCCCGCTAGCTCAGCCCCCAGAACAGCACGGCGAGTAGCTGCGGGGTGATAATCCGCAGGAACATCACCAGCGGATAGACGGTAGCGTAAGAGAGCGCCGCCGCGCCGCTGGTGGCGTGCAGATTGTTGGCGAAGGCCAGCGCCGGCGGGTCGGTCATCGAGCCGGCCAGCATGCCGCACAGCGTCAGATAGTTCATTTTCGCCAGCATGCGCGCGAGAATGCCTACCGTCAGCAGCGGGATGGCGGTGATGAAAATGCCGTAAGCGATCCAGCTCAGACCATCGCCCTGGGTCAGGGTCGCCACAAAGTCGCCCCCCGATTTCAGCCCGACCACCGCCAGAAACAGCACGATCCCCAGCTCGCGCAGCGCCAGGTTGGCGCTCGGCGGCATAAACCAGTACAGCTTGCCGATGCTCCCGATGCGCCCGAGAATCAGCGCCATAATCAGCGGTCCCCCGGCCAGCCCGAGCTTCAGGGCGGCGGGGAAGCCGGGAATAAACAACGGGATAGATCCCAGCAGTACCCCGAGGCCGATGCCGATAAATACCGGCAGCATCTGAACCTGCTGCAGCTTCTGCTGGGCGTTACCCAGCTCGGCGGCCACGGCGTCAATCGCCTCCGGACGGCCGACCAGGTTGAGAATATCGCCAAACTGCAGGCTGGCGCTGCTGCTGGCCACCAGCTCGACGCCAGCGCGATTAAGCCGGGAGATCACGACGTCATAGCGCTGTTTGACGTGCAGATCGCGTATTTTCTTCCCCAGCACTTTCTCGTTAGTCACCACCACACGCTCTACCTTCAGGTCGGTGCCGCGCGTCGACAGCGAGGTGGCCACCTCCTGGCCGATCACCAGTTGCGCATTGTGCAGATCCTCCGGCCGCCCCACCAGGTGCAGCAGATCGCCGGCCTGGATAAGGGTGCCCGGCGCAGGCACCATTAGCAGCTCACCGCGCTTCAGTCGCGAACAGACGATATTGTCGCTGTTGAGCATCGGTACATCCTGAATCGCCATCTGGTTGAGGTTGGGGTTCTCCACCCGCACATTGATGGTGTGCAAATGGGCATGGCCGTTGCCGCTGCTCTCCTCAAATTGCTGGGCCTCTTTCTCGACATTGATGCGAAAGAACAGGCGCACCAGCCACATGGTCAGCAGAATGCCGCAGATGCCGAACGGATACGCCATCGCATAGCTCATCCCCATCTGATCGACCACCTCGAACGGCACCCCGAGATCGCGCAGGATTTGCTGCCCGGCCCCCAGCGCCGGCGTGTTGGTCACCGCGCCGGAGAAGATGCCAAGCACCACCGGGAGAGGAATATTGAACAGTTTATGCAGCACCGCCGTGACCAGGCCGCCAAGAATCACGATCAGGATAGCGAAAAGATTGAGCCGCAGGCCTGAGACCCGCAGCGAGGCGAAAAAGCCTGGCCCCACCTGGATACCGATGGTGTAGACAAACAGGATCAAGCCGAATTCCTGAATAAAATGCAGCATCGGGGTGCTGAGGGCGACTCCCGCCTGATCGACAAAGTGGCCGACGATAATGCCGCCAAACAACACGCCGCCAATACCAAAGCCGACGCCGCGGATTTTGACATTGCCGATCCACAGCCCAATCACCGCCACCAGCGCCAGTACGCTGACCGTCAATGCAATCTCACTCATGGTATCGTCCCTGTGAATAACATTATTATTAACAGGGATTATGACCGCTGCCAGACGGGTTGTATGCAGCCTGGCGCACAATACCAGCAAACAGACCGGCACAAAAAAGCCCCGAAAATCGGGGCTTTATCAATAGGTTGCTTTATTAGCTATTTAACGCCGGTCGTTCGCTGATGGCGATGCGCTGCGGGGCGATCTGCTCAGGCTCATGGCGGGTCAGATCGATATGCAGCAGACCGTTGGTGAAGGTCGCGCCAGAGACCTCCATGTTGTCGGCGAGGGTGAAGCTCAGGCTGAAGGCCTGGCTCACCAGCCCCTGGTGCAGCCAGGTGGTCTCTTTTTCCGGCTGCTGCGGCGTGCCTTTTACCACCAGGCGGGTGCCTTCCAGCTGAATATCCAGATCTTCCTGACGGAAACCGGCCAGCGCAAGGGTAATGCGGTAGTGGTTATCGTCGCTTTTTTCGATGTTATAGGGCGGGAAGCTCTGGCTTTCACCGGCGGTTTGCAGGGCGCTGGCCAGTTTGTCAAAACCGATCCATTGACGCAGCAGGGGGGATAAATCGTAGTTACGCATACTGTTTTCTCCTTCTGTGAAGCGAGTGAATACCTGCGAATTGCGCGAATTCGCATATGCTCCCTGACGGCGAGCAGGTTGTTACATCAGGCCGCCACGCGGCCTGAGAGGGACAATTAGTTGATTTCGATACGGCGCGGCTTGTTCGCTTCCGGGATCACCCGTTCCAGATCGATATACAGCAGACCGTTTACCAGGTTGGCGCCGCGGACATGAATGTTTTCCGCCAGCTGGAATTTGCGCTCGAAGTTACGCTCGGCGATCCCCTGATACAGGTAGGTCCGCTCTTTCTGCTCGGCAGCGTGGGCGCCTTTGACGATCAGCAGATTGTCCTGGGCGGTGATCTCCAGCTCGCTTTCAGCAAAGCCAGCCACCGCGATAGCGATGCGATAGTGGTTTTCGTCTACCAGCTCGACGTTATACGGAGGGTAGCCGCCATTGCTCTGGCTTTGATTGTTTTCCAGCAGGTTAAACAGGCGGTCGAAACCAATGGCTGAACGATAAAGCGGGGAGAGATCGAAGTTACGCATAATAAATAGCTCCTGAAAATCAGCGAGAATCAAATGACCTTCCATCGTGGACAGGCCGCGGTAATCCGGAATACCCCTCAGGCGTATTCTCAGTGGGTTACACCTATAAAATGGGTTTCTCCCCGTGCTTTTCAAGGGATTGAGGGCGTTTTTTTTTGCAGTTTGCCGATGATTGCTTAGACTGGGGGGAGGAGCACAAAAAGCAAAGTGCGATGCCCGCCACAGTGCGGCGCAATAACGCTATGCATTCACGGGATGGCCCGATATAACCGCTAAAAGGTTATCTCAACGCCCGAAACGACGATGGAAGAACAATGAAAAGCAGACGACTGTTAAAGCTGGTCCTGTTCAGCGGGATGATAAGCCTGAGCGGTTGCTCCAGCGTAATGTCACATACCGGTGGCAAAGAGGGAACCTATCCGGGCACGCGATCCAGTGCGCAAACGCTGGGGGACAACAATACCAACTGGGGTGTGAAATCGCTGGTGGCGCTGGACATGCCGTTCACCGCCGTCATGGATACCCTGCTGCTGCCGTGGGATATGTTCCGCACCGACAGCTCAATCAAATCTCGGGTCGAAAAGAGCGAGAAGGCCACGCTGGCGACCAACTCGGTGATCCCGCCAGCGCCGATGCCTGCCCAGTAAGTTATCGCCCGGTCTGCGTGACCCACAGCTGGCGATAACCGTCCACCTCCTCCATCCAGGCAATCTGTTTACCGTCTGGCGAAAAGACGATCGCGTCCGCCGAGGGCGCATGAGCATGCGCCTCGGTTAAAAAGGTGATATCGCCTGTGCCGGCATGACAGCAGGCAATCCGCCCCTCCAGTACAAAGCCCAGCCACTCTCCCGACGGATGCCAGTTAAATGCCGACTGGATACCCGACGTGTGATGCGTCAACTGCCGCGGCTCGCCCCCCTGTGGGGAAATCAGCCACAGCTGCACCACACCGGCGTCGTCGCGCATCAGGAAGGCGATGGTCGTAGCCTGTGGATTGGCGCGCACCCAGTGACGTGGAATATTCACCAGCCCCGGATAACGGCGATGGTGGGTGAAGGTCAAACGACGCTGACTGACGCCCGCCGGCGGCGCGGGCATCGTGGTTGCGGTACCGGCCAGCGGTTCCCCGCCGGGCTGCTTCCAGCTGGCTTCATCCTGCGGCAGCTCGACAATAAACAGCTCCGGGACTTTGTCACCGTTTTCCGCCAGCGTATCGCCAATAAACGCCAGCGCATGGTTCCCGACCCAGCCCTCTTCATAGGCGCGATTAATCTCATCGCTGCCCGGCGCGGGAGTCGACGTCGTGCGGCTCACCAGCACGCACCAGTGGCTGCCGCCATATTCGCGCGGATGGTGGCCCGGCGGCGTCACGGGTCCATACGGCGCGGCCACGCCGACGTTGCGCAGATCCAGCGCCGGGTCGCGCTCGTGCAGCACATGATCGTTGTAGGTAAAACTGACCAGCTGGCCGTTGGGGCTATAGACATGGACGTGGCTGCCGCCGCGCAGCGCCCCGGGGGTGTAAGGGGCTGTGATGTCCATGGCGTCCAGATTCTCGACGGTATCCTGAAAGGCCACCACTCCGCGGCGGTGATGAAAGTCATACTGCCATTGCGCATCCGGCCGCTCGGGGCCGTGAATGAACACGTAGCGCTCCTGGGTTGGATGCACGGTCACCACGCCCACGTGCGCGCCTTGCGTGGCACGATAAATGGTCTCCACCGCGCCGCTGTTTACGTTCACTCGCTCAATGGTCTCGCCGGTGAACGACGCACCGGACGGGCGGACGTCGAACACCAGCCACTGGCTGTCGGGGGTCCAGGTACGGGTATTGGTGAGCTGGTGGTTACGAGGGGCAAAGGTAACTTGTTTCATGGTGTGCTGACCGGGCCGATATTAGAGTGGCCTTAGCATACCGCAATCCGCAGCGGGTTTAATGCCCGGCGACAAGCTTAAAACGCTTCGCCGACCTGGAAGTAAAAGCCGCTGCTGCCTTTGCCGATACCGTAGTCGAGGCGAACGTTAACGCGAGGTTTGAATTCAAAGCGGTAGCCGACGCCCGCCGAAGGCAGCCAGCGTCCGTCATTCAGGGAATCCATGGATGGCCCCATGGTTCCCGCCCCGGCCCAGGCCACAATCCCGTGTCGCCAGGTGAGCTGCCGGCGGTATTCCAGTTGGCTGCTAACGACGTTTTTGTCGCGATAACGCCCCTGATAGTAGCCGCGCATCCGCTCATCGCTGCCCAGCAGGGGCATCATGCTCCACGGCACATCGCCCTGGGTGAAAGCGCCATCGGCCTCCCAGGCGAGGACGCTCTTCTCGCTGAGGGCATGATAATGGCTATAGTGCAGCTGAAATTCGTCAAAGCGGGTATCGCTGCCTAAGCCGGACGCATAGTGGGTGTAACGGAAGTTGGCATACTGACCCCGGCGCGGATTGGGGACGAAGTCGCGATCGTCCCAGTTGAGCGCGACGCTGGCGCCCGAGCTGAATACCGACGGCCCCTGCGGGGTATTTTCAATTTTCGGCAAATCGTTATGGTCCATCTCATCGGCATTCTGCGCCGCCAGCGACCATCCGGCGCCGAGATAAACATTGTCGATAAGCTGCCGGTAGACCGTCGGGCGCAGGGTCAGCACCTGGGCGGTATATTTCTCTTTTTCGTTGTCTTTATCGCCGGCATGAAAGCCTTGTCCCCAGAAATACGTCGGGGTGTTGGCCATCGAACCTTCAACAAAAATTCGCCATCGGTCGTGGTCAAAAAAAGCGTAGTTTTTCACGCTAAGGCCGAAGGCGCCGGTGGAGCTGGCGTAGCCGCTGAGCGTCAGCGTGGAATTCTGGCTGGTGGTATCCTGCGGATCGGGACGGTAGAGACCGACGACGGCAGTGCCGATGCCCAGCCCCAGCTCCGGCGTATAGAACGGACCGGGCATCACGCCCCAGTCAATGCCTTTGCTGGCGTCGAATTCATCGCTGGCGCCGAGATGCTGCAGCCAGCCGTCGATTTGCTCGCGGCTGATGGCCTGCGCCTGGACCGGTGCGCATAGCGCCCATGTCAGAAGCAACAGAACAGGGTTAAGCGGTCGGCTCAAAAGCGATACTCGCCGGAGATAAAGAAGCTGTTACGCTCGGCAAAACCAAACTCCGTGGTGATATTAAAATTCTGCGTCAGCTCATACTGCGCTCCCACCAGCACGTTCCACGGCGACTGCAGATGCTGTTTCACATCAAAGCGGCCATGATTGTCCTGGTTGGCCAGGTTGACCATGTTTTGCAGCATCGGCGACGGCATCGAGAGATCGTTAAGGCTACCCTTAAACTCTTGCTGCACGTCCTGATACATGCTGCCGACCCATAGATTCAGCTTTCCGGCCGGGAGATGTAGCGCATCGACCGATGGCGTATTGAAACGATAGCCTACGCGAGGCGAAAAGGTAAACGCATCGATGCTGCCGTCGAGGATATCAAAGCGTGTCTGGGTGTAGTTAGCGTCCAGTACGGTAAACCAGTTGCCGATGCCGCCCACCAGCGTGGTGCCCATCCCATAGGTGGTGCCTTTAAAATCGAGGCGAAAGTCGAGGTCCTGCATCCCCGGCATCGGCACCACTTTGCCGTTCGGCCCCTTCAGCCCGACGGCAATCTGCGAAATGGAGTGCCCCTCGGTGTGTCCGACGAGACCATAAACATTCATAAACGGCAGCAGCCAGGCATCCAGCTTGAGCGTCTCGGTTTTGCTGCTTTCCCGCGTATTACCGACGCCAATCTGGAAGGCGTTGTCCAGCGAGACCGGCCCATTTCCGAAAATGTGCTTCACGGCGCGTTTGCAAACAGGATCCTTACCGCAATCGATATTGCGGCCGTCCAGCGACAGGCCAGTGAAGCTAATGCTGTCGACATTAATATTCTGCCGCATATCCATATAGTTAATGCTGACGCCAAACGGCAGCGGCAGGACGTAGCCACGCTTTCTGGCCTCGTCGCCTAGCAAAGGGAGTAGCGAAGACGATGCTGTCGCCGCAGGCTGGCGACTTTCTGGCGCCGGCAGATCCGCGGGCTCGGCGCCGTGATAGGCATACGCTGGTTCGAGCGGCGTCGTTGGTTCCGCGGCCGCGCAAATCTGAACAGAGGCGAATGGCAGCGTAACCAACATCAAATAATGGCGTTTATTCATGAAAAATCTGATGTTAGTTCTGAATTGCAAAAAAAGAGGGCGGGTAGCTTATAGAATCCCCTGTGCGGAATAAGGGATTTAAATGCGGATTAACATCTGTTCATGAAAAAAGGGAAGACAGGCCCGACGAACGCCGGACCTGAAGGAAGCTTACGCTAAAACGTATTTTTCAATAGCGAAGGCGACGCCATCATCGAGGTTCGATTTGGTAATGAAGTTCGCCGCTTCTTTGACCGCCGGAATGGCGTTATCCATCGCCACGCCGACGCCGGCAAATTCAATCATCGCGATATCATTTTCCTGATCGCCTATCGCCATAATCTCTTCCGGTTTGATACCCAGCGCATCGGCCAGCGACTTCACGCCGGTGCCTTTATTGACGCGTTTATCCAGTATTTCGAGGAAGTAAGGCGCGCTTTTCAGCACGGTGTACTTTTCTTTCACTTCCGCCGGGATACGGGCGATGGCCTTGTCGAGGATCGCCGGCTCATCGATCATCATTACCTTCAGCAGCTGGATCTCAGGGTCCATCTTTTCCGCTTCGCAGAACACCAGCGGGATGGTCGCCACATAGGATTCATGCACGGTGTAGTAGCTGATATCGCGATTCGCGGTATACAGCGTATTGCGATCGAGCGCGTGGAAGTGGGAGCCGACTTCGCGGGAGAGCTGTTCGAGGAAGCGATAGTCGTCATAGCTCAGCGCGGTTTGTGCGACGGTGCTGCCGTCCCCGGCTTTCTGCACCAGCGCGCCATTGTAGGTGATGCAGTAATCACCCGGCTGCTCCATATGCAGCTCTTTCAGATAGCTGTGGACACCCGCGTAAGGGCGGCCGGTGGTCAGCACCACGTTCACCCCTTTTTCACGGGCGGCGGCAATGGCGTTTTTAACGGCGGGAGAGATAGTGTGATCGGGCAGCAGCAGCGTGCCATCCATATCAATTGCAATCAGTTTAATAGCCATAGGATCCCCGGGTAAGATGAGTCTTCCCTCATGCTAACGCGATTCCGCTCAAAAAACAGTAAAAGTGTCGGCCAGAAAGGGGGATGGAACCGCAGCAGAGGATTCCCCTTTTACTGGCAAAGAAAAGCCCGGTCGCGCTATGCGACCGGGCTCAGACATTCCGTTACCCCGGTCAAACTCGCGCCGGGGGAACACACGGCTTAGATATCGATATTCGCCGCTTTCAGGGCGTTCTCTTCGATAAACGCGCGACGCGGTTCAACGGCATCACCCATCAGGGTAGTGAACAGCTGGTCGGCGGCAATCGCGTCCTTGACGGTCACGCGCAGCATACGGCGGCTGTCCGGATCCATGGTGGTCTCCCACAGCTGATCCGGGTTCATCTCGCCCAGACCTTTATAGCGCTGGATAGAGAGGCCGCGACGGGACTCTTTCACCAGCCAGTCCAGAGCCTGCTCAAAGCTGGCTACCGGCTGACGGCGTTCGCCGCGCTCGATGTAAGCATCTTCTTCCATCAGGCCGCGCAGTTTCTCGCCCAGGGTACAGATACGGCGATATTCCGGCCCCATAATGAACTCATTATCCAGCGGATAGTCGGTATCCACGCCGTGGGTACGAACGCGAATAACCGGTTCAAAATGCTGCAGCTCTTTGTTCTCATGGAGATCAAATTTCCACTGGCTGCCGTGCTGCTCTTTCTCATTCAGCTCGGAGACCAGAGTGTTCACCCAGCGGGTCACCTTCTGTTCGTCCGCCAGATCGGCCTCGGTCAGGGTCGGCTGATAGATAAGCTCTTTCAGCAGCGCTTTCGGGAAGCGGCGCTCCATGCGGCCAATCATTTTCTGAGTGGCGTTAAACTCAGCAACCAGTTTTTCCAGCGGTTCGCCCGCCAGCGCTGGCGCATTGGCGTTGGTATGCAGGGTGGCGCCGTCGAGGGCGATGGCAATCTGATACTGATCCATCGCTTCGTCGTCTTTAATATACTGTTCCTGCTTGCCTTTCTTCACTTTGTACAGCGGCGGCTGAGCAATATAGACATGGCCGCGCTCGACGATCTCCGGCATCTGACGATAGAAGAAGGTCAACAGCAGGGTACGAATGTGCGAGCCGTCGACGTCCGCATCGGTCATGATGATGATGCTGTGATAGCGCAGTTTGTCCGGGTTGTACTCATCGCGACCGATGCCGCAGCCCAGAGCGGTGATCAGCGTGGCCACTTCCTGGGAAGAGAGCATCTTGTCGAAGCGGGCTTTCTCAACGTTGAGAATTTTGCCCTTCAGCGGTAGGATCGCCTGATTCTTGCGGTTACGCCCCTGCTTCGCAGAGCCGCCCGCGGAGTCCCCTTCCACCAGGTACAGTTCGGAGAGCGCCGGGTCGCGTTCCTGGCAGTCCGCCAGTTTGCCCGGCAGGCCAGCCAGATCCAGCGCGCCTTTACGGCGGGTCATCTCACGGGCACGACGCGCGGCTTCGCGCGCGCGCGCGGCGTCAATAATTTTGCCGACCACGATTTTCGCATCGGACGGATTTTCCAGCAGGTATTCGCTCAGCAGTTCGTTCATCTGCTGCTCAACCGCCGATTTCACCTCGGAGGAGACCAGCTTGTCTTTGGTCTGCGAGGAGAATTTCGGATCCGGCACTTTCACCGATACCACGGCAATCAGGCCTTCACGGGCGTCGTCGCCGGTGGCGCTGACTTTCGCTTTTTTGCTGTAGCCCTCTTTGTCCATGTAGGCGTTGAGGGTACGGGTCATCGCCGCGCGGAAGCCGGCAAGGTGAGTCCCCCCGTCACGCTGCGGAATGTTGTTGGTAAAGCAGTAAATGTTTTCCTGGAAGCCGTCGTTCCACTGCAGGGCCACTTCCACGCCGATACCGTCTTTTTCAGTAGAGAAATAGAAGATATTCGGGTGGATCGGCGTTTTGTTCTTGTTGAGATACTCAACGAACGCCTTGATGCCGCCTTCGTAGTGGAAATGATCTTCTTTGCCGTCGCGCTTATCGCGCAGGCGGATAGAGACTCCGGAGTTCAGGAACGACAGTTCGCGCAGGCGTTTCGCCAGGATATCGTATTCAAACTCGGTGACGTTGGTGAAGGTTTCCAGGCTCGGCCAGAAACGCACCATGGTGCCGGTTTTGTCGGTCTCGCCGGTCACGGCCAGCGGCGCCTGCGGCACACCGTGCTCATACATCTGCTTGTGCACTTTGTTATCGCGCTGGATAACCAGCTCCAGCTTCTGCGACAGGGCGTTAACCACCGAGACGCCTACGCCGTGCAGACCGCCGGAGACTTTATAGGAGTTATCATCGAATTTACCGCCAGCGTGCAGGACGGTCATGATAACTTCCGCTGCGGAGACGCCCTCTTCCGGGTGAATGCCGGTCGGGATGCCGCGGCCGTCATCCTGGACGGAGACGGAGTTATCGCTGTGGATGGTCACCACGATATCTTTGCAGTAACCCGCGAGCGCTTCGTCGATAGCGTTATCCACAACCTCGAATACCATGTGGTGCAGACCGGTGCCGTCATCCGTGTCGCCGATATACATACCCGGGCGCTTACGCACCGCATCCAGCCCTTTCAGGACTTTGATACTGGAGGAGTCATAAGAATTCGACATCAACGTTTCTCGCTCATTTAATCTTGGGTTAATCCGTTATTTTACCTTTTTCCACGCGGAACATCTTCGAATTTTTGTCCGACATGTCCATAACGTGCTCAGCGCTGATGGCGCTGACGAAAACCTGCGACTGCGTCGCTTTCAGGCGACTGGATAACAGACCGCGGCGGGCGTCATCGAGTTCCGAGGCAAAATCATCTATCAGGTACAGGCAGCGCCGCCCGCTGACGCGGGTGAGGAACTCGCCCTGCGCCAGACGCAGGGCGCACATCAGCAGCTTAAGCTGCCCGCGCGATAAGGTATCTTCCACCGGCGCCCCGTCGGCGCGAATACGGAAATCCGCTTTATGCGGGCCGTGGGCGGTATAGGTTAACATTCTGTCACGCTCGAAATTCCGCTCCAGCACTTCAGCGTAGTCGGTCTCTTTTTCCCAGCCGCGCTGGAAGGAGAAAGAGAGCGAGAATTCCGGTAAAAATTGCTGACAGGTATCCGCCATGTCTTCGACGATAGCGGCGCTGTATTCGGCACGCCAGCGGCTGATCTGCTCCGCCAGCGGGATTAATTCCAGATCCCATGGCCGCAGCTGGGCATAACGGCTGACCTGACGCAGCGCGGCGTTGCGCTGCTTGACCAGGCGCTTCAGGTTGCTCCAGGCGGTGAAGAATCCGGCTTCGTTATGAAAGCATCCCCAGTCAAGGAATGCTCTTCTGTATTTGGGGCCGCCGTTGAGTAAAGTAAACCCCTCCGGCGTAATCAGCTGCATCGGCATCAGGTGCGCCAGCTCCGCCACTTTGTGGCCGTCGGTGCCGTCGATACGCACCTTGCTGTCGCCCTGTTTGTCTTTGGTCAGGCCGATGGCGGTTTCCCGCTCTTCGCCCTGCAGACGGCCATGCAGAACAAAGGCCTCCTGCTCGTGGCGGATCACCCGGCCAATTTGCAAACTGCGAAACGCCCGGCCGTGGCCGAGCGTGTAGATGGCTTCCAGCACGCTGGTTTTGCCGCTGCCGTTCGCGCCAACCAGGAAGTTAAAGCCGGGAGATAAAGCGAGATCCGCATGTTCAATATTGCGGAAGTCTTTGATTAGCAGTCGGGATAGCGACATATCAGCTCATCATCATTCAAGGGGCGTGGGTGTCGCAGCCAGTTCGTCTACCGCCAGCGCGCAGAAAGCGGAGCGTACACGAAGTACGTGAGCATTTCGAGCACTGCCGGAAGACGAAATGGCAAGTAAACCAGCCCCTTTACGATTCTACAGCCGCATTGGCATAACAACGTAGGCTGCGGATTGAGAAGCCGCATCCTCAATCTGCACGCTCGACACCGAATCCGTCAGCAGAATGCGCACATTCTCGCACTTCAGCGCGTTCAGCACATCCAGCACGTAGCTAACGTTGAAGCCAATCTCCATCTCCGTGCCGGCGTAGGTCACGTCCAGAATCTCTTCCGCTTCTTCCTGCTCCGGGTTATTGGCGGTGATTTTCAGCTGATTTTCGCTAACGTACAGCCGCACGCCGCGGAATTTCTCATTGGAGAGAATCGCCGCGCGGGCAAAAGCCTGCTTCAGAATATCGCAGCCCGCTTCGAGGTGTTTATCCGGATTTTTCGGCAGTACGCGGCGATAATCCGGGAAACGGCCATCAACCAGCTTCGAAGTGAAGATAAAATCGCCGACATGGGCGCGGATATTATTGCTGCCGATCTGCACGCGCAGCGGCGTATCACCGCCGTCGAGCATCCGCATCAGCTCAATCACCCCTTTACGCGGCACGATCACCGAATGGTTCGGCAGCGACGCTTCCAGCGGCATCGAACAGACCGCCAGACGGTGGCCGTCGGTTGCGACGGTGCGCAGTTCGCTGCCTTCGGTTTCGAACAGCATACCGTTTAAGTAGTAACGAACATCCTGGTGCGCCATCGAGAACTGGGTCGCTTCGATCAGACGCTTCATGGTCGCCTGCGGCAGGGTAAATTCCACCTCGCTCTGCCAGTCGTCAAGATTCGGGAAGTCGGCAGCGGGCAGGGTCGACAGCGAGAAGCGGCTGCGGCCGGAACGCACCAACATGCGATCGCCTTCCAGCTGCACCGCGATCTCCGCGCCTTCCGGCAGGCCGCGGCAGATATCAAAGAATTTACGCGCCGGAACGGTGGTGGCGCCCGCTTCGTGCGGCTGAACCAGCGCCACGCGCGCCACCATCTCCATTTCAAGATCGGTACCGGTCAGCGACAGCGCGCCGTCCGCGACCTGAAGCAGCAGGTTACCGAGAATGGGCAGCGTCGGACGACCACCTAACGGACCGCTCACCTGTTGCAGCGGTTTTAATAAATGTTCACGTTCTACGGTAAATTTCATAGCGTCACGAGGATAATGTTCTGATTAAATTGGAAAAATCTTCTTTAATGTCGTGGCTTTCTTCACGCAGCTGCTCAATCTTGCGGCAGGCGTGCAGCACGGTGGTATGGTCGCGGCCGCCAAACGCATCGCCGATTTCCGGCAGGCTGTGGTTGGTCAGCTCTTTGGCCAGCGCCATCGCCATCTGGCGAGGACGCGCCACCGAACGGGAGCGGCGTTTGGACAGCAGGTCCGCTACCTTAATCTTGTAGTACTCCGCCACCGTCTTTTGAATATTGTCGATGGTGACCAGTTTTTCCTGCAGCGCCAGCAGATCGCGCAGCGCTTCGCGCACGAAATCGATAGTGATCGCCCGGCCGGTGAAATTGGCGTTGGCGATAACGCGGTTCAGCGCCCCCTCCAGTTCACGCACGTTTGAGCGCAGGCGCTTGGCAATAAAGAACGCCACTTCGCCCGGCAGGCGGATGTCGTTCTCATCGGCTTTTTTCATCAGGATCGCGACGCGGGTTTCCAGCTCCGGCGGCTCGATCGCCACCGTCAGCCCCCAGCCGAAGCGGGATTTCAGACGATCTTCAACGCCGTTGATCTCTTTGGGATAACGATCCGAAGTCAAAATGATCTGCTGATTACCTTCCAGCAAGGCGTTGAAGGTGTGGAAAAACTCTTCCTGGGATCGCTCTTTATTAGCGAAGAACTGAATGTCATCGATCAGCAGGGCGTCAACGGATCGGTAGTAGCGCTTAAACTCTTCGATGGCGTTGTTCTGCAGCGCTTTAACCATGTCCTGAACGAAACGCTCCGAGTGCATATAGACCACTTTGGCGTTCGGTTTACGCGCCACGATACCGTTCCCCACCGCGTGCAGCAGGTGGGTTTTACCCAGACCCGTTCCGCCGTAGAGGAACAGGGGGTTATAGGCGCCGCCCGGGTTATCCGCCACCTGACGCGCCGCCGCGCGGGCCAGCTGGTTAGATTTACCTTCGACGAAGTTATCAAACGTGTGTTTCACGTTAACGTTAGAACGGTAGGTCGGCTCCGCCGGCGCCGGGACATTATCCCAGCCAGGGCGCACGATCGTCGGCGCCACGCGCGCGGTCTGCACCTGCGCCGCCGGGATAGTCGCTGCGGCCGGGCTTACCGCCCCTTTCTGCAGCGAGCTGGCGGGCTTAGCTCCCACCTCAAAACGCAGCTGCGGGGCGTCCGCACCGCAAAAATCATTGAGGAGTCCATTGATATTATTGAGGTATTTGTCCCTTACCCAGTCGAGCACAAAACGGTTTGGCGCATACAGTGCCAGCGTGTTATCGCTCAGTTCCGCCTGCAATGGGCGGATCCACATGCTGAATTCTGTGGCTGGTAACTCATCCTGCAATCGGGCAAGACACTGCTGCCAAAGCGAAAGTGACACGGCGGACTCCACTCGAACATAAAATCGATATCAAAGAAAAACTGAAACAATCGTGATTGTTGGCACACGTCGACAAGACCCTGCATTAGCCGAAAAGCCCCTGCACAAAAGGGGTGACGTGCGAACCGCTATCTGCGGTTATTTCCCGCTGCGGATCCGGGGATCGCGATCGGGACCGGGGATCATAGCCTAAACTGAGAAAGAGATCTTGTGTTTCTCAACAGATTCTTCCCGATTTATCCACAGGAAGGATCGAAACCGGGTAAGTGTAATCGATCCTGGGAAGAGTGAAGCACGATTTCCGCCGCATATTGGAAAAATTAATGAGCTATGCCGCTTTTGGGCGGAAACGATCTAACAAAGATCCTTCAGGATCCTTGCGCTTTACTGGCCAGGCCGTATAATCCCCCACCCGGCGCGTAATGCCCGTTTTCGTCACGCGTCTCAGCTTATTTTTTGTGCGACGAGGTGCGAGAAATAAGGAAAGAGAATTGACTCCGGAGTGTACAATTATTACAATCCGGCCTCTTTAATCACCCACGCTGAGGCGTAAGTCGTTCGAAGTTCGTTCGGGTCTACGCAAAAGTCAGTGAATTTATTCAAGTTTAGGTAGAAATCGCCATGAAACGCACTTTTCAACCGTCTGTACTGAAGCGCAACCGTTCTCACGGCTTCCGTGCTCGTATGGCTACTAAAAATGGTCGTCAGGTTCTGGCACGTCGTCGTGCTAAAGGCCGCGCTCGTCTGACCGTTTCCAAGTAATAAAGCTAACCCTGCGTGGTTAAGCTCGCATTTCCCAGGGAGTTACGCTTGTTAACTCCCAGTCATTTCACTTTCGTCTTCCAGCAGCCACAACGGGCTGGCACGCCGCAAATCACCATCCTCGGCCGCCTGAATTCGCTGGGGCATCCCCGCATCGGTCTCACCGTCGCCAAGAAAAACGTGAAACGCGCACATGAACGCAATCGGATTAAACGTCTGACGCGTGAAAGTTTTCGTTTGCGTCAACATGAACTCCCGCCAATGGATTTCGTGGTGGTGGCGAAAAGAGGGGTTGCCGACCTCGATAACCGTGCTCTCTCGGAAGCGTTGGAAAAATTATGGCGCCGCCATTGTCGCCTGGCTCGCGGGTCCTGATCGGCCTGATTCGAGTTTATCAGCGCCTGATTAGTCCGCTACTCGGGCCGCATTGCCGTTTCACCCCAACCTGTTCTCAATACGGAATTGAGGCCTTACGCAGGTTTGGAGTGATAAAAGGCAGTTGGTTGACGATGAAACGCGTATTAAAATGCCACCCTTTACACCCTGGTGGTGACGATCCCGTCCCGCCTGGACCATTTGATACCAGAGAACACTAACGATGGATTCGCAACGCAATCTTCTTATCATCGCTTTGTTGTTCGTGTCTTTCATGATCTGGCAAGCCTGGGAGCAGGACAAAAATCCGCAACCCCAGCAGCAGACCACGCAGACTACGACCACAGCAGCGGGTAGCGCCGCCGACCAGGGCGTACCGGCCAGTGGCCAGGGGAAACTGATTACGGTTAAAACTGATGTGCTTGATCTGACCATCAACACCCGCGGTGGTGATGTTGAGCAAGCGCTGCTTCCGGCTTACCCGAAAGCGCTGAAATCGACTGAACCGTTCCAGTTACTGGAAACTACGCCACAGTTTATCTACCAGGCGCAGAGCGGCTTAACCGGTCGTGACGGCCCGGATAACCCGGCTAACGGCCCGCGTCCGCTGTATAACGCTGATAAAGATGCGTATGTACTGGCTGATGGCCAGAACGAAATCGTTATTCCGCTGATCTATACCGACAAAGCCGGCAACGTCTTCACCAAGACCTTCACCCTGAAACGCGGTGATTATGCGGTGAACGTGGGTTATAGCGTGCAGAACGCCAGCGAGAAACCGCTGGAAGTCTCGACATTCGGTCAGCTGAAGCAGACCGCCGCGCTGCCGTCCAGTCGCGATACGCAGACCGGCGGCCTGTCCACGATGCATACTTTCCGTGGCGCGGCGTTCTCCACCGCGGATTCGAAATACGAAAAATACAAATTCGATACCATCCTGGACAATGAAAACCTGAACGTCAGCACCAAAAACGGTTGGGTTGCCATGCTGCAGCAGTACTTCACCACCGCGTGGGTGCCGCAGAATAACGGGACGAATAACTTCTACACCGCCAACCTCGGCAACGGCATTGTCGCTATCGGCTATAAATCTCAGCCGGTACTGGTGCAGCCTGGTCAAACCGACAAACTGCAGAGCACGCTGTGGGTCGGCCCGGCGATTCAGGACAAAATGGCTGCCGTCGCGCCGCACCTGGATCTGACCGTCGACTACGGCTGGCTGTGGTTCATCTCCCAACCGCTGTTCAAGCTGCTGAAATTCATCCACGGCTTCCTCGGCAACTGGGGCTTCTCGATTATCGTCATCACCTTTATCGTTCGTGGCATCATGTACCCGCTGACCAAAGCGCAGTACACCTCCATGGCGAAGATGCGTATGCTGCAGCCGAAAATTCAGGCCATGCGCGAGCGTCTGGGCGACGATAAACAACGTCAAAGCCAGGAGATGATGGCGCTGTATAAAGCGGAAAAAGTGAACCCGCTGGGCGGCTGCTTCCCGCTGATTATCCAGATGCCGATCTTCCTTGCGCTGTACTACATGCTGAGCGCCTCGGTAGAACTGCGTCATGCGCCGTTTATCCTGTGGATCCACGATCTGTCTGCGCAAGACCCGTACTACATCCTGCCGATCATCATGGGCGCGACGATGTTCTTCATCCAGAAGATGTCGCCGACCACCGTGACCGACCCGATGCAGCAGAAGATCATGACCTTTATGCCGGTCATCTTCACGGTGTTCTTCCTGTGGTTCCCGTCTGGCCTGGTGGTGTACTACATCGTCAGCAACCTGGTGACCATTATCCAGCAGCAGCTGATTTACCGTGGTCTGGAGAAGCGTGGCCTGCATAGCCGCGAGAAGAAGAAATCCTGATACTCTTCATTCTTCAAGCCAACGCATCTGCGACCTGGATAATTTAGAGTAGTTACGGTAACGTTAATGCCAGAGAAGGCGGTCAATGGACCGCCTTTTTTACATCTACATAGAGAGTCACCATGAGCCATAACGACACTATCGTCGCCCAGGCAACCCCACCGGGACGCGGGGGTGTGGGCATCCTGCGTATCTCCGGCCTCAAAGCGCGCGACGTCGCGCAGGCGGTACTCGGCAAGCTGCCGAAGCCGCGCTATGCCGACTACCTGCCGTTCAACGACGTTGACGGTACGCCGCTGGATCAGGGGATTGCGCTGTGGTTCCCCGGGCCGAACTCCTTTACCGGGGAAGATGTGCTTGAGCTGCAGGGCCACGGCGGCCCGGTCATTCTCGACCTGCTGCTCAAACGTATTCTGACCCTGCCGGGCCTGCGCATCGCCAGACCGGGCGAATTCTCCGAGCGCGCGTTCCTTAACGACAAGCTCGACCTGGCGCAGGCAGAGGCCATCGCCGATCTTATCGACGCCAGCTCAGAACAGGCGGCGCGCTCGGCGCTGAACTCGCTGCAGGGGGCGTTCTCCGCGCGGGTGAACCACCTTGTGGAAGCGCTCACTCACCTGCGCATCTACGTGGAAGCGGCGATTGATTTTCCGGATGAAGAAATTGATTTCCTCTCCGACGGCAAAATTGAAGCCCAACTGAACGAGGTGATGGTCGACCTCGACGCCGTCCGCGCCGAAGCCCGTCAGGGCAGTCTGCTGCGCGAAGGGATGAAAGTGGTGATCGCCGGGCGGCCAAATGCCGGTAAATCAAGCCTGCTGAACGCCCTGGCGGGCCGCGAAGCGGCGATCGTCACCGACATTGCGGGCACCACCCGCGATGTGCTGCGCGAGCATATCCATATCGACGGCATGCCGCTGCATATCATTGATACCGCGGGCCTGCGCGACGCCAATGACGAAGTGGAGCGTATCGGCATCGAGCGCGCCTGGCAGGAGATTGCGCAGGCTGACCGGGTGCTGTTTATGGTCGATGGCACCACCACCAGCGCCGTTGACCCGGCGGAGATCTGGCCAGATTTTATCGAGCGCCTGCCCGCTAAACTGCCGATTACCGTGGTGCGCAATAAAGCCGATGTTACCGGCGAAGCGCTGGGTATCAGCGAAGTAAATGGCCACTCACTGATCCGCCTGTCGGCACGCACCGGCGAAGGCGTCGAGGTGCTGCGTAATCACCTCAAGCAGAGCATGGGCTTCGATACCAATATGGAAGGCGGCTTCCTCGCCCGCCGTCGCCATCTGCAGGCGCTGGAAGAGGCGGCGAACCATCTGCAGCAGGGCAAAGCCCAGCTGCTGGGCGCCTGGGCCGGCGAGCTGCTGGCGGAAGAGCTGCGTCTCGCGCAGCAGGCGCTGAGCGAGATCACCGGGGAGTTCACCTCCGACGACCTGCTGGGCCGCATCTTCTCCAGCTTCTGTATCGGCAAATAACGTTTAGTCCGTAAACGTTCACTCACCCGCATTAGCGCCGCGTTAATGCGGTTTTTTTCTTGCCCTTTGCGGCGCAACGTTCTCTACTTTTATCTCCCCCTAACCACGAGACTAAAGCATGACCGTTGAATATACCGTGATCGAGAAGGTGCCCTCCGCCGAAGCGTTTTGCCACCTGCGGGTGGTAGCGGGCATGTCGCCGCGCCCCGTAGAAGGCGCCAGAGCCGGGCTGCCGCAAAGCTGTTATGGCGTACATATCCTCTGGCAGGAGACGCCGATCGCCATGGGGCGCATCGTCGGCGACGGCGCGATTAATTTCGACATTGTCGACGTCGCCGTCGATCCGGCTCACCAGGGGAAGGGCCTTGGCCGGCTGGTGATGGAGAAACTGGTCGCCTGGCTGGATGCGAACGCCTTTGACGGCGCCTACGTTACGCTGGTGGCGGATGTTCCGGAGCTGTACGCGAAGTTTGGCTTCGAAAGCGTTCGGCCGGAAAGCGAAGGGATGGCCCGCGTCTGGCGACGCCGGGGCCGCTAGTTCGCGTTTCCTGCCAGGAAAATAGCGTTGTCCAAATGGCAACTCGTCTTGCGGAGCGTATCTCACTATGCTGAACGCCATTCACATCGCGAGGATCTCATGACACGCTTTCTTCTCTGCAGCTTTGCCCTGGTTCTGCTCTATCCCTCCGGCATCGATATGTATCTCGTCGGCCTGCCGCGTATTGCTCAGGATCTGGGAGCCAGCGAGGCGCAATTACATATCGCCTTCTCGGTCTATCTGGCCGGAATGGCCTCCGCGATGCTGTTTGCTGGCCGTATCGCCGACCGCTCGGGGCGCAAGCCTGTCGCCATTGTGGGCGCGGCGATCTTTGTTATCGCCTCCCTGCTCTGCGCGCAGGCGCACACCAGCAGCCACTTCCTTACCGGACGCTTTATCCAGGGGATCGGCGCCGGCTGCTGCTACGTGGTGGCTTTCGCTATTCTGCGCGATACGCTGGACGACCGTCGGCGGGCCAAAGTGCTGTCGTTGCTCAACGGCATTACCTGCATCATTCCCGTTCTGGCGCCGGTGCTCGGCCACCTGATCATGCTGAAATTCCCGTGGCAGAGTCTGTTCTACACCATGATCGGCATGGGGGTAACGGTGGGTTTACTGGCGGTATTTATCCTGCGCGAGACGCGTCCGACGGCGCCTCCGCAGACGGCTATGCCGCAGCATGGCGCGGACGAATCGCTGTTGAATCGCTTTTTCCTCAGCCGCATTCTCATCACCACCCTCAGCGTAACGGCGATCCTCACCTACGTGAACGTCTCGCCGGTACTGATGATGGAGGAAATGGGGTTCGATCGCGGCACCTATTCCATGACGATGGCGCTGATGGCGATGGTCAGCATGGCGGTCTCCTTCTCGACGCCGTTCGCCCTGTCGCTGTTTAAACCGCGCACCCTGATGATAACCTCGCAGCTGCTGTTTCTGGCGGCTGGCGTGGCGCTGAGCATCGCCACCCACCAGGCCGTCACCCTGGTCGGGCTGGGCATGATTTGCGCCGGCTTCTCCGTCGGCTTCGGCGTCGCGATGAGCCAGGCCCTGGGGCCATTCACGCTGCGCGCCGGTGTCGCCAGCTCGGTCCTCGGCATCGCGCAGGTGTGCGGTTCGTCGCTGTGGATATGGCTCGCCGCTATCATCGGACTCAGCGCAATGAATATGCTGATCGGGATACTCATTGCCTGTAGCATAGTGAGTCTTGTTCTGCTACTGGTCGCTACCCCGCCGCGGGTTGCGCAACACGATGAAGAAGCCGCTTTCGAGTCTCGATCTTAATTTACTCCTCTGCCTGCAGCTCCTGACCCAGGAGCTCAGCGTTACCCGTACGGCGAAGCGGATGAACGTTTCGCCCTCGGCGGTGAGCAAATCGCTGGCCAAACTGCGCGCCTGGTTTGACGATCCGCTGTTTGTCAAAACGCCGTTGGGCCTGGCGCCCACGCCGCTGGTCAGCAGCATGGAGCAGGATCTGGCGGACTGGATGCAGATGGGCAACCAGATCCTCGATAAACCGCACCACACCATGCCGAGCGGCCTCAAGTTCGAGCTGGCGGCGGAAACGCCGCTGCTGATGATCCTGTTTAACACCCTCTCCCAGCGCATCTATCAGCGCTATCCGCAGGCATTGATTCGTTTGCGCAACTGGGACTACGACTCCCTGGACGCCATCATTCGCGGCGAGGTGGATATCGGCTTCTGCGGGCGCGAAAGCCATCCGCAGTCGCGAGAGCTGCTAAGCCTGCTGCCGTGGTATATCGATTTTGATGTGCTGTTCACCGACCTGCCGCAGGTCTGGCTGCGCGCCGACCATCCGGCACTCAGGTAGGAGTGGGATCTGGCGGCATTCTTACGCTATCCGCATATCACCATCTGCTGGGAACAACGCGATACCTGGGCGCTGGACGACGTGCTGCAGGAGCTGGGGCATAAACGTAACGTGGCGCTGACCGTGCCGGGGTTTGAGCAATCCCTCTTTATGGCGGCCCAGCCGCAGCACACCATGCTGGCCACCGCGCCGCGCTACTGCCAGCACTATAATCAGCAGCACCAGCTACCGCTGGTCTCCCGACCGCTGCCGCTGGAGCCGCAGCATCTGGAAAAGCTTCGCGTCCCCTTCACCTTGCTATGGCATAAACGCAACAGCTACAACCCGAAGCTTGTCTGGCTTAGAGATACGCTGAAAGCGCTCTATTCCGGTACGCTGTAAGCCTTGTTTCGTGCCCATAGCACCTTATTTGCGCAAGAATTTGTAAAATTCAAACAAATTCCCTTTTCAAGGGGGGATTTCGGCATTAAAACCTGTTAATACCAGGCGATAATAGCGCCCGCCGTTTTATTCAGACCATTACTCACGGAGCGACGTATGGCAACGCATTTTGCACGAGGGATACTCAGTACCGGGGAGCCGCTATCGACACGTTTGTCAGCGGCCTGTCATCAATCCGCACGTCGGCTCCCTGAATACCGGCAAGCCCGCTTTCGCGCTTCGCGGTCGCTGCTCGCCGAACTGCTGTTTATGCTTTACGGCATCAGCGAGCTGCCTGAAATCGTTAACGAAGCCAATGGCAGACCGGTTTTTAGCGATCGTCACCTTCCCCGCTTCTCTATTTCTTATACTGGCAATATCGTTGGCGTGGCGCTGACCACCGAGGGGGATTGCGGCCTCGACATGGAGCTGCAGCGCGCCGTTCGCAGCCACGACGCCGACCGGCAAAATTTCAGTAACAATGAGAATCTGTGGATTAACATTCAGCATGACCCGGACGAAGCGCGCAGCCAGCTGGTGGCGCTGCGGCGCAGCGTGCTGAAACTGACCGGTGAGACATCAACGCAGCTGCAGCTGCTGCCTGGCTCCGGCCGCCTGCGTACCGCCGGCAGCCTGCCGATCGAAGCCGTCTGTGACGCCGAATCGCTGCTGGTGTGGTCGATTGCCGCTACCCCGAATATCGGCCCGCTGAAGGTCTGGGAGTATGATGCTAAGGGAGGCGACTGGCACAGCCTGGCGGACGCTCAGCGCCGCGCACGCGAACCCTCAGCCCGCCTGATGCGCTTTACCAGTCTGCCCACGGAAAAAACCTTATCCCTCAATTGACCGGTCTTGCCGGCATCATGATCCAAAGGAGCAATCATGTCAGATACCTTGAAAGTGGTTACGTTACTCGGCAGCCTGCGTAAAGGGTCGTTTAATGGAATGGTCGCGCGTACCCTGCCCGGCATCGCGCCGGCGGGTATGCACATCTCCGCGCTGCCGTCGATCGGCGATATTCCGCTGTACGATGCTGATATTCAGGAGGAAGAGGGATTCCCGCAGAGCGTGCAGGAGATTGCGCAGCAGATCCGCGAGGCGGATGGCGTGGTGATTGTCACCCCCGAGTATAACTATTCCGTGCCTGGCGGCCTGAAAAACGCCATCGACTGGCTTTCACGCCTGCCCGAGCAGCCGCTGTCCGGCAAGCCGGTGCTGATTCAAACCAGCTCTATGGGCGCCATCGGCGGCGCGCGCTGCCAGTATCATCTGCGGCAGATTCTGGTGTTTCTCGATGCGATGGTGATGAATAAACCGGAATTTATGGGCGGCGTGATCCAGAACAAAGTGGATCCGCAGTCGGGTGAAGTGGTCGATCAGAGCACCCTCGACCATCTGCGCGGCCAGCTGACTGCCTTTGGCGACTATATTCAGCGGGTTAAAGCATAAAAAAAGCCCGGCAGCGATGCCGGGCTTTTTCATCATACGTGCGGATTAATGTGCATCGATAAAGACAATCTTCAGCACAAACAGCAGCGAGACGATAATGACGCAAGGGCTGAGGTCGCGCAGACGGCCGGTGCCAATTTTCATCACGCAGTAGGAGATAAAGCCCAGGGCAATGCCTTCGGTGATCGAGAAGCTAAACGGCATCATCACCGCGGTGATAAACGCCGGTACCGCTTCCGTCAGGTCATCCCACTTCACGCGCGCCAGGCTTGAGGTCATCAGCACACCGACGTAAATCAGCGCGCCGGCTGCCGCATAGGCCGGAACCATCCCCGCCAGCGGAGAGAGGAAGATAACCAGCAGGAACAGGATACCGACGACCACGGCGGTCAGGCCGGTGCGCCCGCCCACGGAAACGCCGGAGGAGGATTCGATATACGCTGTTACCGACGAGGTGCCGATGAAGGAGCCTGCCACCGACGAGACGCTATCGACAAACAGCGCCTGCTTCATGCGCGGGAATTTACCGTTGGCGTCCGCCAGACCCGCTTTATCCGTCACGCCGATCAGCGTCCCGGAGGAGTCAAACAGGTTGACCAGCATAAAGGAGAAGATCACCCCAGCCAGGCCCAGATTCAGGGAGCCCGCCAGATCGACATGACCGATCACCGAAGTCACGCTCGGCGGCGCCGAGACGATACCGGTGTAGTGTACATCACCCAGCATCCAGCCCAGCAGGGTGGTCACCACGATAGAGACCAGAACCGCGGCATGAATGTTGCGCGACGCCAGAATCGCGATGATAAAGAAGCCCAGCACGCCCAGCAGCACGCTGTGGGAGGTCAGATGACCAATGCTGACCAGCGTTTCCGGGTTTGCGACGATAACCCCGGCGTTCTTCAGGCCCATCATACCGATAAACAGACCGATACCGCTGGTGATGCCCACGCGCAGGCTCAGCGGAATATTGGCGATCATCCAGTAGCGTACGCGGAAGATCGTCAGCAGCAGCAGGCCGACGGCGCCCCAGAAAATCGCGCCCATCCCGACCTGCCACGGCAGGCCCATCGCCTGCACCACTACAAAGGCGAAAAAGGCGTTCAGGCCCATCGCCGGCGCCAGGGCGACCGGCAGGTTCGCGAACAGCCCCATCAGGATACTGCCGAAAGCGGCAATCAGACAGGTGGTCACAAACACGGCGCTGGTATCCATGCCCGCTACGCCAAGAATTTGTGGGTTAACAAAAACGATATACACCATCGTCAGGAACGTGGTGAAACCGGCGATGGCTTCCGTGCGCACCGTGGTGCGGTGCTCGCGCAGTTTAAATACGCGCTCCAGCAGACCCTGGCCAGAAGACTGGCTGGTTTGTTGTTGACTCATTATCGGTTTCCGAACGTAAGGAGGGAAAATTCGACGCTATCCTATACCAAATTACAGCACCAGGCGCGGTTGTATGGTAATTTTTTTCATTTATTTTGCTTATACGGCAACGATTGCGTCGCGGTATTGGACATGACGAAAACGTTAAACTTGTTAATATGGAATGGCTATGACTCAACCAGAAGCAGTATTTTTTGACTGTGACGGCACGCTGGTCGACAGCGAGGTGATTTGCTCCCGCGCCTACGTGCACATGTTCCAGGAATTTGGCATTACGCTGGAGCTGGCAGAAATTTTTAAGCGCTTCAAAGGCGTAAAGCTGTACGAAATAATCGACACCATCAACGCCGAGCATGGCGTTAACCTGCAAAAGGTCACTCTGGAGCCGATTTACCGTGCGGAAGTCGCCCGCCTGTTTGATAGCGAACTGGAGGTGATTGCCGGAGCCCAGGCGCTGCTGGATGCGGTAAGCGTCCCGATGTGCGTGGTTTCCAATGGCCCGGTCAGTAAGATGCAACACTCTCTCGGCCGCACCGGCCTGCTGCGCCATTTCGCTGACCGGTTGTACAGCGGCTACGATATTCAGCGCTGGAAACCCGATCCGGCGCTGATGTTCCATGCCGCAAAGGCGATGAACGTTAACGTCGAGAACTGTATTCTGGTTGATGATTCCAGGGCAGGTGCACAATCGGGAATAGCCGCCGGCATGGAGGTGTTCTACTTCTGCGCCGATCCGCACAACCCGCCCATCGATCATCCCAACGTGACGACCTTTACCGATCTGGCTGCGCTGCCGGCATTGTGGAAAGCGCGCGGTTGGGATATCACTCGCTAGCCCCCGGCGTCGCCCAGCCGGGCGACGGTTGGCAGGTAGCGCTATGATCTAGCCCAGAACAGGACGGCTGGCGACCGGCTTATCTCTCCATCATCTTGGGACGCAATCACTTTCATCTTGTCTTTCTTCACTCGCGGAAAGCGGGGGCTAAACGCCCCCACCGGCTATTTAAACAGTTTTTGCACAAACTCCGCGTAGGCCGGGCGCCAGACGTCCATTTCATGGTTCAGGCCGGGATAGGCGTGATAGTCAAAGTTGATCTTCTGTTTTTCCAGCTCGCTTTTCAGACCCGCGATGTCTTTGCCGGTTACGGAATCTTTTTCCCCGACGACCACGGTAAAGTTACGCAGCTGTTTATTGATCGCCTCAGGATGTTTCAGTTGCGCTTCCACACCGGCATTCGGCACCGTGGTAGTCGTGACGCCGCTAAACGTGGCGAGCCAGCCAAAGCTCTCCAGATGATTCATCCCGGAAACCAGCGCCTGATACCCGCCCTGAGAGAGGCCAGCCAGCGCCCGACCGTCGGCATCTTTACGCACGTTAAACCGGGCATCGATCAGCGGAATAATGTCCTGCATCAGCTCCTTATCCGCCGCCTGCGCATTCAGCGGATAGAAGGTTTTGCGTCGCTCCTGCGGCGGGAAGTTTTCCGCGATGGCTTCCGGGGTGTCGGTTTCGGTATCCGGGACCACCACCAGCATAGACTTGATCTTGCCCTCCGCCAGCAGGTTATCCATGATTTGCGGAATACGCCCCTGATCGATGGCCGACAGCCCGCTGTCGCCAAAGCCATGATAGAAATAGAGCACCGGCAGCGGCTCGCCGCTGCCGCTATAGTTCGGCGGCGTCCAGACATAGAGCCGCCGTTCCGCATTCAGCGCCTTCGAGTGATAGGTAAGGGTGCGCAGATCGCCGTGCGCGACCGGGCGATCGTCCAGAATACTGCCGGGAACCAGAATCAGGCTGGTGTTCACCTGACGCTGCGGCTTCTGATAGCGGCTGCCGGTATCCACCGAGCGGAAGCCGTCCACATCAAAATAGTATTCATAGAGATTGGGTTTCATTGGCTCGCTTTTCCATGTCCAGACCCCGTGGTCCGCTTTGGTCATGTCGTGCGAGACAAAGGTGTCCGGCGTGGCGCCTGTCACTACCGAAACCCGCCGGGCATCACGGGCAAACAGGCGGTAAGTGATACTCTTATCCGCGTTAACCTGAGTGATAAAGTGGCTCACCGGCAGGGAGGGCTCGGGCACCGCTGGCAACGGTGCCGCCTGAATGGTGAACGCCGCGCCCGCCAGCGCGAGGGCGAAATAAATGGCATGTCGTTTCATCGTTATTCCTCTTACGTTGTGTCCGTTCTGTTATCGTCTCACCACCAGATTTCCGCCTGCGCCCCTACGGCAAACTGATCGTTTTTACCGTCTTCAAAAATGCGGGTGGTGTTATTCGCGGCCTTATCCAGGTCGATATCCTTCGCTTTAATATAGGTGGCATAGAAGCGAATTTCCGGGCGCGAGGTCAGCATACTGGTATTAACTTTGAAGGTATGGAACAGCGTGGTCTTATAGCCGGACTCGTTATATTTCTTGCCGGTCACATCTTTGTTTTGCTGCCTGAAGTACCCCAGTTCGACGCCGGTCTGGTTATATTTATTCCAGATATAAGCCGGCCGCAGGACCGTACGGATGGATTCAAAATCGGAGTGGGCCCCGGTCTCGTAGCTGTAAACGTCGTTGCCAAAGGAGTAAACGATGGCATTCGCCATAATAATGTCATCGCGTAAATAGGTTTCCCCTTGCGAGGTTAAGCGCACGGCGGTGCCATTGGTATGGTCGCCATAATAGCGGCCGTTAAAGGTGGTATAGGGGCTGGATCCGGCATAGCGCGAGAAGCTGCTGGCAATGGAGTTATTCGCCAGCAACAAAGAAAATTCGTTAAAGCCGCCGTGAGCAAATTTTTGCGTTAACGAAGTGCCGGCCATCCAGGTATCTTTCCATGGATAATAGCCTTCATTGCCCTCTTTATATTTCTCAGAAGAACTTTGGTTGGCGGCGACATAGCGTCCGCTGACCATCAGACTGGCTTTATCCCACAACGGGATCTCTTTGTAACGGATATCGAGGGTATTGGTGTTAATTTGCTGCTTATTGCTTAAAGAACGATCGTAGTCATCAACATCCTCCCGGACCAGCGCGATATCGAATTTCCCGGCGCCTACCTGCCAGTTTTCCAGCCCCACGCCAGCCGCCGCATCGGTTCTCTGCGTTTTCCAGTCCAGCATCTGGATCTCGATTTTTGGCGCACCGTGTTTGCCGACCCAGAAATCGGCTTCCGGGGCAAACGGCAGGAATCCTTTGGTGTTAACGTACATATCCGAGAACTGGATGTAGTTTTCGCCGCCGGCATTGTCACCAAACCAGCCAGTGGAATACTGCTGGCCAACGTTCCCATCGAGCATCACGATGGCGTCGACGCGTTTATCGCCTTCCTGAAACACCCGCTGCTTCAGCTGCAGATCGAACCAGCCGGAATATTCATTGCCCAGACGGCCAAGCGAGCCAATGGCCCACGACTTTGGCGAGCCATGCGAGGCGGTTCCCCAGCCCGAGCGGAAGTAGCCGTTATAGCTAAAGCCAATTTCATCTTTGACGAACTTGCTAAAGTCTTTCAGCGTCATCGCGCTGTAGGCTGGCGCGCCGTCTGTGGCAGGTTGTTGATTTTTGACCAGTACCGCATCCGGTTTCACTGCTGCTTTCGGTCCTGCCGCCGCCGCGACGGTGCGCTTCTGGCTCTCTGCAGGCGAAGACCATGTGGCCCAAATCTGGTCTCTTTTTCTCTCCTGGTCCTGATATTTTTTGAGCTCTTTTTGCGTATCGCTAAGCGCTTTTTCCAGCAACTCAAGCCGTTGCTCTACCGTCAACTGGCTCGCGAACAGCGTGGTTGAATAACAAAGCGGCGCCAGCAATACCATCGCCGAAGCGATCCTGGTTTTTCTAAACATAATATTCCCTTATATAAGTGTTGGCATAAATAAATACGACAGCGACAAGCATCGCGCGGGTTCTAATAGCTGTATCCATACCGCTTAAGGGCGCGAGGGCTGTTATTTTTGCGGTGAGAAAAAAACAAAAAAACCCGAAGAAGACGATCTGCCTAAACAGATAATCCTCTTCAGGTTTTGCCCGCGCATCGCGGTAGCAACCCTTATTAAGTCATTCTTAGCGCGCATAAAAAAACCTGATATCGCCGCCGTGGGGGGGCAATATCAGGTTTTGCCTGCTGTCGCAGTAACAATCCGTTTAAAACATTCTGAGCTTGCGTGCTCAGTCAGTGGATACTGATTGTTACGCGATAAAATGAAGAACTCAAACGGGCAGCCTGTTAATTGTGACGATAATCGCAGCAATATCGCTGCCGCTGGAGGAATCATATCTAATTCTGATAAATCCATTTATCAGAATTAGACAAAATGATTATTACTCTTTCGGATCTTTCCCGGCGAGCAGTTTATCCAGTTCATCGCCGCCCACATGACGGAAATCCTGGCCTTTGACGAAGTAGAAAATATATTCGCAAATATTCTGGCAGCGGTCGCCGATACGTTCGATGGAGCGCGCGCAGAACAGCGCCGTCAGAACGCTGGGGATAGTGCGCGAGTCTTCCATCATGTAGGTCATCAGCTGACGCACGATGCCTTCATACTCCTGGTCGACTTTCTTGTCTTCGCGATAGATACGTACCGCCTCGTCGAGATCCATACGCGCGAAGGCATCCAGCACGTCATGCAGCATCTGCACCGTATGGCGGCCCAGCGATTCGAGGCTCACCAGCAGCGGCTGGTGCTGCTGGGAAAACTTCTCCAGCGCGGTACGGCAGATTTTATCCGCCACGTCGCCAATGCGTTCCAGCTCAGCGATGGTCTTGATGATCGCCATCACCAGGCGCAGGTCGCTGGCGGTCGGCTGGCGCTTGGCGATGATGCGCACGCAGGCTTCATCGATCGCCACTTCCATCATGTTGACCTGCTTGTCGCCGTCAATCACGCGTTTCGCCAGATCGCTGTCCTGGTTATGCATGGCGGTGATCGCATCAGAAAGCTGTTGCTCCACCAGCCCACCCATGGTCATCACCTGGGTGCGGATATACTCCAGTTCAGCGTTGAACTGGCCGGAAATATGTTTGTTAAGATTTAGGTTGTCCATGGTGTCTCCTGATTGCCCAACTGGTGAGAGCCTGAAAGCACAAGGGCAAATCAACCGTAGCGGCCAGTAATATAATCTTCAGTTTGTTTCTTCGCGGGCTTGGTGAACAGGTCATCCGTGTTGCTGAACTCAATCAGCTCGCCAAGATACATAAATGCCGTATGGTCGGAGCAACGCGCAGCCTGCTGCATGTTGTGAGTCACGATAACGACGGTGTAATCCTGCTTCAGCTCGGTGATCAGCTCCTCGATACGCCCGGTAGAGATCGGGTCCAGCGCTGAGCAAGGTTCATCAAGCAGCAGGACTTCCGGGCGGATCGCGATACCGCGGGCGATGCACAGGCGCTGCTGCTGACCGCCGGAGAGAGAATACCCGCTCTGGTGCAGTTTATCTTTGGTTTCATTCCATAATGCGGCTTTGGTCAACGCCCACTGCACGCGCTCATCCATATCGGCACGGGACAGCTTTTCAAACAGGCGCACGCCGAAAGCGATGTTGTCGTAAATGGACATCGGAAACGGCGTTGGCTTCTGGAATACCATGCCAACCTTGGCACGCAGCAGGGCGATATCCTGGGTGTTGGTCAGAATGTTGTCGCCATCCAGCAGGATCTCGCCTTCCGCGCGCTGCTCCGGATACAGTTCAAACATTTTGTTGAACGTACGCAGCAGGGTGGATTTACCACAGCCTGACGGACCGATAAACGCCGTCACCTGGTTTTTGGTGATATCCAGGTTGATGTTCTTCAGGGCATGGAATTTACCGTAGTAGAAGTTCAGGTTGCGAACTGAAATCTTACCCGGGGCTGTATTCACCATACTCATCTCAATCTCTTCCTCATTCAGCGCAGCTGTCGCTGCGCCGCAAAATTAACCGTGTTTCTTCTTGGCGAAGATAACGCGCGCCAGGATGTTCAGCAGCAAGACGCACAGGGTGATAATCAATACCCCGGCCCATGCCAGTTGCTGCCACTCCGCAAACGGACTCATGGCAAATTTGAAAATGGTCACCGGCAGGTTGGCAATCGGCTGCATCATGTCGGTGCTCCAGAACTGGTTGGACAGCGCGGTAAACAGCAGGGGCGCCGTTTCCCCGGCGATACGGGCGATAGCCAGCAGGATCCCGGTCATAATCCCCGAGACGGACGCTTTCAGGGTGATCGCCGAGATCATCTTCCACTTCGGCGTACCCAGCGCATAGGCCGCTTCACGCAGGCTATCCGGCACCAGTTTCAGCATGTTTTCGGTGGTACGAATAACGATAGGCACCTGCAGCAGCGCCAGGGCGATCACCCCCGCCCAGCCGGAGAAGTGCTGCATCTGCGCCACCACGATGGTGTAGACGAACAGACCAACCACGATAGACGGCGCGGAAAGCAGAATATCGTTAATAAAACGGATAATTTCCGCCAGCACCGACTTGCGGCCATACTCCGCCAGATAAATTCCAGCGAGGATACCCAGCGGCGTACCAAAGATAGTTGCCCACAGGATCAGCAGGCCGCTGCCGGCGAGGGCGTTGGCCAGACCGCCGCCCGCGGTATTCGGCGGCGGCGTCATTTCGGTAAACAGCGCCAGGCTCATGCCGTCGAAGCCGCGGGTTATCGTCGCCATCAGGATCCAGATAAGCCAGAACAAACCAAACGCCATGGTGGCCATCGACAGCGCCAGGGCGATACGGTTCTTCATGCGGCGTTTAGCCTGCATCTTGCGGCGAGACTCCGCCAGCTCGGCGGTGCTTTGCATTTCAATGGTCGCCATTAGCGTGCCCCCTCATTCTTCGCGAGGCGCATAATCATGAACTTCGACGCCGCCAGAACGATAAAGGTGATAACGAACAGGATCAGACCCAGTTCCATCAGCGCCGCCACGTGCAGACCGGTTTCGGCTTCGGCGAATTCGTTGGCCAGCGCGGAGGTAATGCTGTTCCCCGGCATATACAGCGATATGCTGTCGAGCTGGTAGGTATTGCCGATGATAAAGGTGACCGCCATGGTTTCACCCAGCGCGCGGCCCAGACCGAGCATCACGCCGCCGATCACCCCGTTCTTGGTGAACGGTAATACGATGCGCCAGATCACTTCCCAGGTGGTGCAGCCGATGCCATAGGCCGACTCTTTCATCATCACCGGCGTCTGTTCGAAAACATCACGCATTACCGCGGCGATATAAGGGATGATCATGATGGCCAGAATAACGCCAGCGGCGAGAATACCGATACCAAACGCCGGGCCAGCAAACAGCGCGCCGACGAACGGAATAGTCGACAGGACGTTACCGACAGGCTCCTGGAAGTAAGTCGCAAACAGCGGGGCGAAAATAAACAGGCCCCACATGCCGTACACGATACTCGGGATCGCGGCCAGCAGCTCAATCGCAATACCCAGCGGACGCTTGAGCCAGGCGGGGGACAGTTCCGTCAGAAACAGCGCGATGCCGAAGCTCACCGGTACGGCGATCAGCAGCGCGATAAAAGAGGTCACCAGGGTCCCGTAAATCGGCACCAGCGCGCCGAAGATTTCGTTGGGCGCATCCCACTCTTTGGTCCACAAAAAGGCAAAGCCAAACTTTTGAATGCTCGGCCAGGAAGAGATGATCAGGGAAACGATGATGCCGCCCAGCATCAATAGCACAATCAGCGCAGCCAGTTTTACCAGCGCACTGAAAATCATGTCACCCTTTTTCCCCGGAGGGGTAAATGCAGGCTTGGTTGCAGCCATAGATTACTCTTTACGTATTAAAGCTTGTTCGAATAAATGCCCGGTGGCGTTCGCTTCCGGGCCTACAGTCTGAACCGTAGGGCGGGCAGCGCTGAACGCCCCCGCCATCTTCGTCAAAAATCTACTGTTAGTACAGCGCTTTACCGCTGCTGTCTTTGACGTTGGTTTTCCATGCCGCACGAACCTGCTCAACCACGCTTTCCGGCAGCGATGCGTAATCCAGCGCATTCGCTTCTTTCCCGCCGTTTTTATACGCCCAGTCGAAGAACTTCAGCACTTCAGCGGTCTGCTCAGGCTTGTTAGTCGCCTTATGCACCAGAATGAAGGTGGTTGAGGTGATCGGCCATGCATTTTCACCCTTCTGGTTAGTCAGGTCCTGAGCGAAAGACTTGCTCCAGTCAACGCCTTTTGCGGCGTTAGCGAAGTTGTCTTCAGTCGGGCTAACCGGTTTGCCATCGGCAGAGACCAGTTTGGTGTACGCCAGATTGTTTTGTTTGGCGTAAGCGTATTCGACGTAACCAATCGAGCCCGGCAGACGCTGAACAAAGGCGGCGATACCGTCGTTGCCTTTACCGCCAAGACCGGTTGGCCAGTTAACGGTAGAGCCTGCGCCGATTTTCGATTTCCACTCTTCATTCACTTTGGACAGGTAGCTGGTGAAGACGAAGGAGGTACCGGAACCATCGGCGCGGCGAACCACGGCGATATTCTGCGACGGCAGCTTCAGACCCGGGTTGAGTTTAGCGATCGCTTCGTCATCCCATTTTTTAATTTTACCCAGATAGATATCGCCGAGGGTTTTGCCATCCAGCACCAGCTCGCCGGATTTCACGCCAGGCAGGTTAACCGCCAGCACCACGCCGCCAATCACGGTCGGGAACTGGAACAGACCTTCCTGGGTCAGTTTGTCATCAGCCAGCGGAGCATCAGAAGCACCGAAATCAACGGTGTTGGCAATAATCTGCTTAACGCCACCAGAGGAACCAATACCCTGGTAGTTCACTTTATTGCCGGTTTCTTTCTGATAGGTGTCAGCCCATTTGGCATACACCGGCGCAGGAAAAGTTGCACCTGCGCCAGTCAGGCTTGCTGCTGCGAAAGCAGAGAAAGCGCTCATCGATAAGGTCGCGGCGACAACTGTTGCGACGGTGGTACGCATAACGTTCATAATGTCTCCTGCTGGGATTCGTAAATCATTGTTTCGAGGCTATGGTGAGCAAAATAGGTCAAAGAGGTGACAGTAAAATGTACGAATTATGACAGTTTTATGACAGGCCGGGAGACGGGATTTTGCCTCAAATAATACGCTTATAACTCAAATGGTTACCTGCAAGCATGACCATACAATGACGGAATAATTTTCTTTTTATGACAGCCAAATCGCAGTGCAAAACGATCGTTTGTCGTCTATCGCCATCCCACATATTGCGCACAAGATCGGCGAAAAACAGCAGGTGAAAATAAAAAAGGGCCACCGCCGGCAGCCCTTTGCAAAAGAGGTAATACGTTACTCAACCGTGACCGATTTCGCCAGGTTACGCGGCTGATCAACGTCTGTGCCTTTGATCAGCGCAACGTGATAAGCCAGCAGCTGCAGCGGCACGGTGTAGAAGATGGGGGCGATGGTCTCTTCGACATGCGGCATCTCAATGATGTGCATGTTGTCGCTGCCGTTGAAGCCGGCGTCACCGTCGGCGAAGACGTACAGCTCACCGCCGCGGGCGCGAACTTCTTCGATGTTGGATTTCAGTTTTTCCAGCAGCTCGTTGTTCGGCGCCACCACGATCACCGGCATTTCCGCATCAATCAGCGCCAGCGGGCCGTGCTTCAGCTCGCCCGCCGCGTAGGCTTCCGCGTGAATGTAGGAGATCTCTTTCAGCTTCAGCGCCCCTTCCATGGCGATCGGATACTGATCGCCGCGGCCGAGGAACAGCGCATGGTGCTTATCAGAGAAACGCTCTGCCAGCTGCTCAATACGCTTGTCCTGAGAGAGCATCTGCTCGATACGACTCGGCAGCGCCTGCAGGCCGTGGACGATATCATGCTCAATGGACGCATCCTGACCTTTCAATCGCGCCAGTTTCGCCACCAGCATCAGCAGCACCGTCAGCTGAGTGGTAAAGGCCTTGGTCGAGGCCACGCCAATTTCCGTTCCGGCTTTGGTCATCAGCGCCAGATCGGATTCGCGCACCAGCGACGAGCCCGGCACGTTGCAGATAGCCAGCGAGCCGAGATAGCCCAGCTCTTTCGACAATCGCAGCGCCGCCAGCGTATCGGCAGTTTCACCGGACTGGGAAAGGGTGATCATCAGGCTGTTACGACGCACCGCGGACTTGCGATAGCGGAATTCGGAGGCGATTTCCACATCGCACGGCACGCCGGCTAACGCTTCAAACCAGTAGCGGGAGACCATCCCGGAGTTATAGGAGGTCCCGCAGGCAACAATCTGAATATGTTCGACCTGAGCCAGCATTTCATTGGCGTTCGGCCCCAGCTCGCTGAGATCGACTTCGCCGTGGCTGATACGCCCGGTCAGGGTGTTCTTAATCGCGTTCGGCTGTTCGAAAATCTCTTTCTGCATATAGTGGCGATAGATACCTTTATCGCCGGCGTCATACTGCAGATTGGATTCGATCTCCTGGCGCTTCACTTGCGCAGCGGATTTATCGAAAATCACTACCGAGCGACGAGTCACTTCCGCAATATCGCCCTCTTCGAGGAAGATGAAGCGGCGGGTAACCGGCAGCAGCGCCAGCTGGTCGGAGGCGATAAAGTTTTCACCCATGCCCAGACCGATAACCAGTGGGCTACCGGAGCGGGCCGCCAGCAGAGTTCCCGGGTCGCGGGTATCCATGATGACGGTGCCGTAGGCGCCGCGCAGCTGCGGGATGGCGCGCAGCACGGCTTCACGCAAGGTACCACCTTGTTCCAGCTCCCAGTGCACCAGATGGGCGATAACTTCGGTATCGGTCTCAGTGACGAAGACATAGCCGCGAGACTGCAGCAGTGCGCGCAGCGGCTCGTGGTTTTCAATGATCCCGTTATGGACCACCACAATGTGTTCAGAAACATGCGGATGCGCATTGCTCTCAGACGGTTCGCCGTGCGTCGCCCAACGAGTATGGGCGATCCCGGTACCACCGTGTAACGGTTGCTCTTCGACCGCCTGAGCCAGCATCTGTACCTTACCCAGGCGACGCACGCGGGTCATATGACCTTCGCTGTCGACTACCGCCAGACCGGCAGAGTCATAGCCACGGTATTCCAGACGACGTAAACCTTCGAGAAGGATTTCAGCAATATCACGCTGCGCGACTGCGCCAACAATTCCACACATAGTTAAATTTCCTGATAATGGCGATATGCCATGCGTTGTCGCTGACCTGTATTTGCCCGTTTTCCGGGCGCCCCGAGCCTTGTAGAGAGTGGGGTTATTGTTATGGTACTGCCTGCGGACGGGGATCTATATTGACCCTCTCATCCTGGTTCGCCGGGCGTTTTTCACCCCCGGCGACAATCCTGTTTATTTTTTCTTCACCGGACGCTGCCAGCCCTGTTTGTGGACCTGCGGTACGCGGCTCAACACCAGTTCGTTATCGGCGATATTGCGTGTGACGGTGGTGCCGGCGGCGATCGTGACGCCGTTGCCAACCGTGACCGGGGCCACCAGCTGGGTATCCGAGCCAACAAAAACATCATCGCCAATAATCGTTTTATGTTTATTCGCGCCATCATAGTTGCAGGTGATGGTGCCCGCGCCGATATTGACGTTATCACCGATCTCCGCATCGCCCAGATAGGTCAGATGACCCGCCTTGGAGCCTTTGCCAAGACGCGCCTTTTTCATTTCCACGAAGTTGCCAACGTGGGCGCCTTCCAGCAGTTCGGCGCCCGGGCGCAGACGGGCAAATGGGCCGATGGTGCAGGCCGCCTGCAGCTGGGCATCTTCCACCACGCTGTAGGGGCTGATTTCGCAATCATCGCCGATAGTGCTGTTTTTAATCACACAGCCGGCGCCGATTTTCACGCGATCGCCCAGCACGACGCGGCCTTGCAGAATAACGTTAGTATCGATCTCCACATCGCGCCCGTGCTGCAGCGTACCGCGCAGATCGAAACGCGCCGGATCGCGCAACATCACCCCCGCCAGCAGCAGCTTTTCCGCTTGCTCAGCCTGGTAGACGCGCTCCAGGCGCGCAAGCTGCAGGCGATTGTTGACGCCTTCGACTTCGCTCAGGCGCTGGGGATGCACGGCAACGATCTCGTGACCTTCCTGATGCGCCATGGCGATGATATCGGTGATGTAGTATTCGCCCTGGGCGTTGTTATTGGTGAGCTTCGCCAGCCAGCGCTTGAGATCTGCTCCGCCGGCGATCAGGATCCCGGTGTTAATTTCCTGAATCTGGCGCTGCGCCTCGCTGGCATCTTTGTGCTCAACGATGCCTGTCACCTGGCCATTCTCACGGGTAATGCGGCCATAGCCGGTTGGATCATCCAGCTTCACCGTCAGCAGACCAATCCCGCCCTGCGGTTTCGCGGCGCGCAGGCGCTGTAGCGTCTCGACGGAGATCAGCGGCACGTCGCCGTAGAGCATCAGGATGTCTTCATCATCATTGAAGAACGGCGCCGCCTGCTGCATGGCGTGCCCGGTTCCTAGCTGCTCGGCCTGCAGCACCCAGTTCAGGTTGTCTTCATGCAGCGTCTGACGCAGCAGATCGCCGCCGTGGCCGTACACCAGGTGTACCGCACATGCGCCTAAATCGTTAGCGGCATCAATGACATGCTGCACCATTGGCTTCCCGGCCAGGGTATGCAGCACCTTAGGAAGATCGGAATACATGCGGGTCCCTTTGCCTGCGGCAAGGATAACCACGCTCATCGCACTATTTGACATACTCATCCTGACGGTAGTTAGAACGAAAAGTAAAAGCCTTTCACGTTGAAATTTCTACATATTTTTCATCATAAAACGAGACGTGGAGAAAACGTCCAGGCTCACCGCTATACACCATTTTATGACGCTATTTTTAACCACTGCAAATCAGTTTAACGCTGAAAAAGGAGGGTAGGGAGGATAATCATTGACTATCTCACTGCTTTTGCTGTTTTTTCGTCACCTGAATAAAGCCGCTGCGGAAAGCGGTTTTCAGCACCCATAGCGGGAAGAACCAGGATAATCGTCGCCAGTCGCTGGCGGGGGGAGGGCGGCAAAGTGATTGATGTAGTGATTAAAAACGAAAGGCCACCGTCAGGTGACCTTCTTTGCCCGGTTTCACATCGCCAGTGTTGTCGTTTTGATGGGCGATACGTCGTGTCAGCGGGGGAGATAGCGCGGAGCTTAGAAGCTCAGGACGCTAAATTTAGCGATGATTTTATGGAACAGTTTCATGATGAATTCCTGACGCAGGTGCAATTTGATAACGCTCTTTTATGTGACATACATCACATAAAATAGAGTCTACGCTTCATCATTTAACTAATCAATAACAATTAAGGGTGAACTCTGTTTTCACTTCATCCGCTCGTCAGCAGCTGGCCATAAAAAAAGCCAGCCTGGAAACCAGACTGGCTTTTTACGTTCAAGCCGGTGTTACATCGCTTTTTTGGTCAACTCGATAACGCGCAGTTTAGCGATCGCTTTGGCCAGTTCCGCGGACGCCTGAGCGTAATCCACGTCACCATGAGAGCTCTTAATGTGCTCTTCAGCCTTACGTTTCGCTTCCAGGGCTCGCGCTTCGTCGAGATCCTGGCCACGAATTGCGGTATCCGCCAGGACGGTCGTGCTACCCGGCTGCACTTCAAGAATGCCGCCTGACAGGTAGATAAATTCTTCGTGACCGTGCTGCTTAACGATGCGAATCATACCAGGCTTAATGGCGGTGAGCAGCGGCGCGTGCCCCGGGTAAATACCCAGTTCACCTTCGCTACCCGTTACCTGGATTTTCTCGACCAGACCAGAGAACATTTGTTTCTCTGCGCTGACGACGTCCAGGTGGTAAGTCATTGCCATATCACCCTCCGATTAAGGCGTTAAAGTTTTTTGGCTTTTTCCACGGCTTCGTCGATAGAACCGACCATGTAGAACGCCTGCTCTGGCAGGTGATCGTATTCGCCTTCCATGATGCCTTTAAAGCCACGGATGGTGTCTTTCAGGGAGACGTATTTGCCCGGAGAACCGGTAAATACTTCTGCCACGAAGAACGGCTGGGACAGGAAGCGCTGGATCTTACGTGCGCGAGCTACCACCAGTTTATCTTCTTCAGACAGTTCATCCATACCCAGGATGGCGATAATGTCTTTCAGTTCCTGATAACGCTGCAGAATGGACTGAACGCCACGAGCGGTGTCGTAGTGCTCCTGACCAACAACCAGCGGATCCAGCTGACGGCTGGTGGAGTCCAGCGGGTCAACGGCCGGGTAGATACCCAGGGATGCGATCTGACGGCTCAGTACTACGGTTGCATCTAAGTGAGCAAAGGTAGTGGCTGGGGATGGGTCAGTTAAGTCATCCGCCGGTACGTATACCGCCTGTACGGAAGTGATAGAGCCGGTTTTGGTGGAGGTGATACGTTCCTGCAGAACGCCCATCTCTTCCGCCAGAGTCGGCTGGTAACCTACCGCTGAAGGCATACGACCCAGCAGTGCGGATACTTCAGTACCGGCCAGGGTGTAACGATAGATGTTATCGACGAACAGCAGAACGTCACGACCTTCGTCACGGAACTTCTCAGCCATGGTCAGGCCGGTCAGCGCAACGCGCAGACGGTTTCCCGGCGGCTCGTTCATCTGGCCATACACCAGGGATACTTTGTCGATAACGTTGGAGTCGGTCATTTCGTGGTAGAAGTCGTTACCCTCACGAGTACGTTCACCTACGCCCGCAAACACGGAGTAACCGGAGTGCTCGATCGCGATGTTACGGATCAGCTCCATCATGTTTACGGTTTTACCTACACCCGCGCCACCGAACAGACCGACTTTACCGCCCTTCGCGAACGGACACATCAGGTCGATAACTTTGATGCCGGTTTCCAGCAGTTCCTGAGAGCTGGACAGCTCTTCATAAGACGGTGCTGCGCGGTGGATAGCCCAACGCTCTTCTTCGCCGATGTCGCCTTTCATGTCGACCGGTTGACCCAGTACGTTCATGATACGACCCAGCGTAGCTTTACCAACCGGGACTTCGATCGGGTGCTCGAGGTCTTTTACATCCAGACCGCGGCGCAGACCATCGGAAGAACCCATGGCGATGGTACGCACGATACCGCCGCCCAGCTGCTGCTGAACTTCCAGCACCAGAACTTCATTACCATTCTGTACCTCAAGGGCTTCGTACACGCGTGGTACGGCATCCTGAGGGAACTCGACGTCGACCACGGCGCCGATTACCTGGACAATCTTTCCAGTAGCCATCTTAAATCCTCTACGAAATAACCTGGTTAAACCGCGGCGGCCCCCGAGACGATCTCGGTGAGTTCCTGAGTAATGCTGGCCTGACGAGCTTTGTTGTATACCAACTGCAGCTCTTTAATCAGGCTGCCGCCATTATCGGTCGCGGCTTTCATCGCCACCATACGGGCGGCCTGCTCGCTGGCCAGGTTTTCAACCACGCCCTGATAAACCTGAGACTCGACGTAGCGGCGCAGGAGGGTATCCAGCAGCGCTTTCGGATCGGGCTCATACAGGTAATCCCAGGATTTACGTTTCAGATCAGCGTCTTCTGATGCCGGTAACGGCAGCAGCTGAGTGATCGTCGGAACCTGAGACATGGTGTTAATAAATTTGTTGCTGACAACGTACAGCTTGTCCAGACGGCCTTCATCATAGGCCTGCAACATCACTTTTACCGGGCCGATCAGTTCGGACAGGGATGGGTTATCCCCCATACCGGTCACCTGTGCAACGACGTTGCCGCCAACGGAGTTAAAGAAAGAGACGCCCTTAGAGCCGATCATTGCGAGGTCGCACTGAACGCCTTTATCGGACCATGCTTTCATTTCCGCCAGCAGTTTCTTGAACAGGTTAATGTTCAAGCCGCCGCACAAACCACGGTCGGTCGACACCACCAGGTAGCCCACGCGCTTAACGTCGCGTTCTTCCAGGTAAGGGTGCTTATATTCCAGATTACCGTTCGCAAGGTGACCAATCACTTTGCGCATAGTATCTGCGTAAGGACGGCTGGCCGCCATGCGCTCCTGCGATTTACGCATTTTGGAAGCGGCGACCATCTCCATCGCTTTAGTGATCTTTTGCGTGTTCTGGACGCTTGCGATCTTACTACGTATCTCTTTTGCGCCGGCCATGAGCTTCTCCTCAATGCCTTGCGGCCTGCCCTAAGACAGACCGCCAGACGTTACCAGGACTGGGTTGCTTTGAAGGAATCGAGGATGCCTTTCAGCTTGCCTTCGATTTCGTCGTTATAGCCACCGGACTGGTTAATCTCTTGCATCAGCGGAGCGTGATCACGGTCGACGTAAGCCAGCAGAGCGGCTTCGAAGCTACCGATTTTCGCCAGTTCTACATCAGCCAGATAACCACGTTCTGCTGCGAACAGAACCAGAGACTGCTGCGCGACGGACATCGGCGCATACTGTTTCTGTTTCAGCAGTTCGGTCACTTTCTGACCGTGGTCCAGCTGTTTGCGGGTTGCATCGTCAAGGTCGGATGCAAACTGGGAGAACGCCGCCAGTTCACGATACTGCGCCAGCGCGGTACGGATACCACCGGACAGTTTCTTCATGATCTTGGTCTGCGCTGCACCACCCACACGGGATACCGAGATACCCGGGTTAACCGCAGGACGAATACCGGCGTTGAACAGGTTGGTTTCCAGGAAGATCTGACCATCGGTAATGGAGATTACGTTGGTCGGAACGAATGCGGAAACGTCACCCGCCTGGGTTTCGATAATCGGCAGCGCGGTCAGAGAACCGGTTTTCCCTTTCACTTCACCTTTGGTGAAGGCTTCAACGTATTCGGCGTTAACACGCGCAGCACGCTCCAGCAGACGAGAGTGGAGATAGAATACGTCGCCCGGGAACGCTTCACGTCCTGGCGGACGACGGAGCAGCAGGGAGATCTGACGATAAGCAACAGCCTGTTTAGACAGGTCATCGTAAACGATCAGCGCATCTTCACCGCGGTCGCGGAAGTATTCGCCCATTGCGCAACCCGCGTATGGCGCCAGGTATTGCAGTGCAGCAGATTCGGATGCAGTCGCTACCACCACGATGGTGTTAGCCAGCGCGCCGTGCTCTTCCAGTTTACGCACCACGTTAGAGATGGTGGACGCTTTCTGGCCGATAGCAACATAGACGCACTTGATGCCGGAATCACGCTGGTTGATGATGGCATCGATAGCCAGCGCAGTTTTACCGGTCTGACGGTCGCCGATGATCAGTTCACGCTGACCACGACCGATTGGGATCATGGCGTCAACGGATTTATAACCGGTCTGTACCGGCTGATCGACGGACTGACGTTCGATTACGCCCGGCGCGATCGCTTCAACGGCGGAGAAACCGTCGTTTTCCAGCGGACCTTTACCATCAATTGGCGCGCCCAGGGTGTTAACCACGCGGCCCAGCAGGCCACGGCCAACCGGAACTTCCAGGATACGGCCAGTACATTTCACCTTCATGCCTTCGGCGAGGTCAGCGTACGGACCCATCACCACCGCACCAACGGAGTCGCGCTCCAGGTTCAGTGCGATAGCGTAACGGTTACCCGGCAGGGAGATCATCTCACCCTGCATACATTCGGCAAGGCCGTGGATGCGGATAACACCGTCACTTACAGAAACAATAGTACCTTCGTTATGAGCTTCGCTCACAACATTGAACTGAGCAATGCGCTGCTTGATCAGTTCGCTGATTTCGGTGGAATTCAGTTGCATGCTCCAGTCCCCTTAAGACTGCAAGACGTCTGCAAGGCGATCAAGACGGCCGCGTACGCTGCCATCAATGACCATATCACCCGCACGGATGATAATACCTGCCATAACAGACTTATCGATTTTGCAATTCAGCTTAACTTTGCGTGACAGACGTTTTTCCATCGCGCTGACGATCCTGGCAAGCTGTTCATCACTCAGTTGGTTGGCAGATATGACTTCTACCTCTGCGATGGCCTCACTGGCCGCGCGCAGGTGAATGAATTGCTCAAGAACGTCCGGGAGCACCTTCAGACGATTATTTTCCGCCATCACCTTAATCAGGTTCTGGCCGTTTTCGTCAAGTTGCTCGCCGCAGATAGCGATAAACGCTTCTGAGAGCGTTTCCGGCGCCAAAGCACCGGAGAGAAGCTCTGCCATTTGGTCGTTTTTGGTCACTTCGGCGGCAAACGCCAGCATATCCTGCCAGCGTTCAACACTGTTGTGTTCGACGGCAAAGTCAAAAGCTGCTTTGGCGTAGGGGCGAGCTACCGTTACAAATTCAGACATCAGCCCCTCCCTCCTTACAGTTCAGCGACAAGTTTATCCACGATGTCGCTGTTAGCAGCTTCATCCACGGAACGTTCGATGATCTTCTCGGCGCCAGCAACAGCCAGGATAGCGACCTGCTTACGCAGCTCCTCGCGTGCACGTTTACGCTCAGCATCAATTTCAGCCTGCGCTTGTGCAACGATTTTGGTGCGTTCCTGTTCTGCTTCAGCTTTAGCTTCGTCCAGAATCTGAGAGCGGCGCTTGTTCGCCTGCTCAATGATTACCTGGGCTTCCGCTTTCGCTTTTTTCAGCTGGTCGGTCGCGTTGGCCTGTGCAAGGTCCAAATCTTTCTTAGCGCGTTCTGCAGAAGCTAAACCGTCAGAAATCTCTTTCTGGCGTTTTTCGATGGCAGCCATTAAAGGCGGCCATACGTACTTCATGCAGAACCATACGAAGATAACAAACGCGATGGCCTGGCCGAGGATTGTTGCGTTCATGTTCACAGCACAATACCTCTTTAATTAACTCTGTGGCTTAGGTTTCTAACAACTTACTACGCGACGGCGAACATCACGTACAGACCCAGACCTACAGCGATCATCGGGATAGCATCCACCAGACCCATAACGATAAAGAACTGAGTACGCAGCAGAGGGATCAGATCCGGCTGACGCGCTGCGCCTTCCAGGAATTTACCTCCGAGGATGCCGATACCGATCGCAGCACCGATTGCCGCCAGACCCATCATCACAGCGGCAGCCATGTACAGCAGATCCATATTCAGGTTTTCCATGACAGTCTCCAGTTTGTTTCAGTTAAAACGTAGTAGTGTTGGTAAAAATCAATGCTCTTCAGACGCCATCGACAGATAGACAATCGTCAGAACCATGAAGATGAAGGCTTGCAGCGTAATAATCAGGATGTGGAAAATGGCCCAAGGCACATTCAGAACCCACTGTGACCACCACGGCAGCAGACCAGCAATCAGAATGAAAATCAGCTCACCGGCATACATGTTGCCGAACAGTCGCAGACCGAGAGAGACCGGTTTGGACAGCAGGCTTACCCCTTCAAGGATTAAGTTGACAGGAATGAACGCCCAGTGATTGAACGGCTGCATGGTCAGTTCTTTAACGAACCCACCTACGCCTTTCATTTTGATGCTGTAGAAAATAATCAGGATGAACACGCCAAGCGCCATCGACAGGGTGATGTTCACGTCAGCAGACGGAACCACGCGCAGTGCAGGCAGGCCGAAAATGTGTTCGCCGATATAAGGAAGCAGGTCGATTGGCAGCAGGTCCATCAGGTTCATCAGGAAGACCCAGACGAACACGGTCAGCGCCAGCGGCGCGATAACCTTGCTCTTGCCATGGTACATGTCTTTGACGCTGCCATGGACGAAGCCGATGATCATTTCGATGAAGGTCTGGAATTTCCCTGGTACGCCGCTGGTCGCTTTCTTAGCAACGCTACGGAACATGGCCAGGAACAGCAGACCGAGAACCACCGAGAAGAACATGGAGTCAATGTTGAGCGTCCAGAAGGTGGCCGGGGGGTTGTGCGGATCCACCAGCGAGAAAGTACGCAGATCAATCTGAAGGTTGTTCAGATGGTGACCTATGTATTCCTGCGGCGTCATATTTTCTGAAGCCATGATGCCTTTTACCCTTTGTTGTTGATTACAGCTGGCGCCAGAACTTGTACCACCAGCACCAAAACCCACGTCACGATCAGTGGCAAAAATACCACTTTTAAAACGGCCAGCGCCACCGCCAGGAGGGCGAAGGTCAGCAACACCTTGAAGGCTTCACCGAAGGCGAAGGTCCAGGCCACACGGCCTTTTGCTGGTGTATGCGCCTGATGACGCCAGGCAAAAATCATAAACATCAGGTTTGGCAAAACCACTGCCAAACCGCCGCATACCGCGGAAATGCCCCAGAAGGGGTCTTTGAGGCTAAACAGCAGTCCACTTGCCATTACTGCCAGTAACTGAATAAACAGAAGCTTACGAGCAACGTTTCGACTCAAGAGCGACACTGACATCACGTTTTTACTCCTGCTCCCTTTGAGGTATGTCGCGTGTCGTATAAAACGTCCTTTAAGACGAAGAGTCAAGCATCAAAAAGCGGACAAATTATACGGTGACGCCCCGTGATTTCAAACAATAAGTAGCAAAATAGTGAATAAATGTTTAATTATTTTCCAACGGACAACTTTCCGTGCATTTCAGCGTTCTGTGAGCGGTCATACAAAACTGCAAATAACGTGGAAACACGGCAATTAAAGCGTGCATTAGATCACATAATAAACATTTCGAGCGCCCTTTAATGAATCAAGGACATAAAACACTATTTTTCATGTTTTTGATATTCAAGATAAAAAGTGAGGACATTATCTAAAACAACCCCACATACAATAAAAACCTTTTATTGACATTTATAATAAAAATTTAACATCACGATGCTGATCATCATTGTCGATTTTTAGCACCCTGATATTTTCAAAGTTGACTATTTTGTCAGTGAATCACTTACGCTAAGTTAACCGCAAGAAAAACCATAGTAAAAACATGGTTAAATGCAGCCCGATAATATCAGGAGGTGACCTTTATTTTTGTAACATTCATGGGCCACATTTTTTCCACATTTTTTGATAAAAATTAACTCGCTTTTGGCGTAATCACCACCAGGTGCCGCTCCCCTTCCAGCTGAGGAACATGCAGCTCAATGACCTCGGCTATGGCATACCCTTCCGGCAGGTTTTCCATTTCGTCTTTTTGCGCTAACCCTTTGAGCGCATAGAAGTGACCGTTCGCGGCCGGCAAATGATGGCACCAGCTCACCATATCATTAAGCGACGCGAAGGCGCGGCTTATCACGCCATCAAACGGCGGCTCGGCCGGGAAAGCTTCCACGCGGCTCTGCACCGGCGTGACGTTATCCAGCTTCAGTTCATGCTGCACCTGACGCAGGAAGCGCACGCGTTTGCCAAGGCTGTCCAGCAGGGTGAAATGCGACTCCGGGCGCACGATAGCCAACGGGATCCCCGGCAGCCCCGGTCCCGTACCGACATCGATAAAGCGCGAGCCCTGCAGATAAGGCGCGACGATGATGCTGTCGAGGATATGACGCACCAGCATCTCATTTGGATCGCGAACGGAGGTCAGGTTATAGGCTTTGTTCCACTTATCGAGCAGCCCGACGTAAGCCACCAGCTGATTTTTCTGGTGATCGGTGAGCGAAATACCCGCTTCATCCAGCAGACGAGAAAGTTTGTTGAGCACGGTAAGTACCTTCAAAAAATAATGAGCCCGGAGGCGCTAACGCTTACCGGGCCAGGAATAATAAAGGCGAAAGCTGATTATGCAAGTGGGAAATCAGCGCGGCAGGCTGCCGCAATCAGGCGCTGCGACGCAGCATCCCCTGCTTTTTCAACCAAACCAGCAAAATAGAGATCGCCGCCGGGGTGATCCCGGAAATACGTGACGCCTGCCCTATCGACGACGGTTTATGGTCGTTTAGTTTAGCGATCACTTCATTAGACAGTCCGGTGACCTGACGGTAGTCGAGTGTCGCCGGTAACAAGGTATTCTCGTTGCGCTGCTGTTTCTCGATCTCATCCTGCTGGCGCGCGATATAGCCTTCATACTTCACCTGGATCTCAACCTGCTCAGCCGCCTGCCGATCTTCCAGCCCCGGCGCGAACGGCGAGAGCTGAACCAGCTGCTCGTAGGTCATTTCCGGGCGACGCAGCAGATCTTCACCGCTGGCTTCGCGCGACAGCGGCGCGGTCAGGTGAGCGTTCACTTCGGTAGCGCTCTCAGCCTGCGGGTTCACCCAGGTCGATTTCAGGCGCTGGCGTTCGCGCTCAATGCTTTCCAGCTTCTCGTTGTAACGCGCCCAGCGTTCATCATCCACCAGACCCAGCTCACGCCCCTGCTCAGTCAGACGCAGGTCGGCGTTGTCTTCGCGCAGCATCAGACGATATTCAGCACGAGAGGTAAACATGCGGTACGGTTCTTTGGTACCCAGAGTACACAGGTCATCCACCAGCACGCCGAGGTACGCCTGATCGCGACGCGGCGCCCAGCCCTCTTTTTCCGCCGAGAAGCGAGCAGCGTTAAGACCGGCCAGCAGACCCTGAGCCGCCGCTTCTTCATAACCGGTAGTGCCGTTGATCTGACCGGCGAAGAACAGACCCTGAATGAATTTGCTCTCGAGCGTCGGTTTCAGATCGCGCGGGTCGAAGAAGTCGTACTCAATAGCGTAGCCAGGACGGACGATCCGCGCATTTTCCATCCCCTGCATGGAGCGGACGATTTGCATTTGCACATCGAACGGCAGGCTGGTGGAGATGCCGTTCGGATAAATTTCGTTTGAGGTCAGGCCTTCCGGTTCGAGGAAGATCTGATGCTGGTTGCGATCGGCAAAGCGCATGACTTTGTCTTCGATCGACGGGCAGTAGCGTGGACCGATCCCTTCGATCACCCCAGCGTACATGGGGCTGCGATCGAGGTTATTGCGGATCACGTCATGGGTTTTCTCGTTAGTGTGGGTGATGTAGCACGGCACCTGACGCGGATGCTGATCGGCAGATCCCATAAACGAGAAGACCGGCATCGGGTTATCGCCATGCTGTTGAGCCAACACGCTGAAATCGATGGTGCGCGCGTCAATGCGCGGCGGGGTCCCGGTTTTCAGTCGGCTTACGCGCAGCGGCAGTTCACGCAGACGACGAGACAGCGGGATCGACGGCGGATCGCCGGCGCGTCCGCCGCTGTAGTTATCCAGACCAATATGGATTTTGCCGTCAAGGAAGGTTCCGACGGTCAGCACCACCGCTTTGGCACGGAATTTGAGGCCCATCTGGGTGACTGCGCCTACGACGCGATCGTTTTCGACAATCAGATCTTCCACTGCCTGCTGGAAGATCATCAAATTCGGCTGGTTCTCCAGCGCAGTGCGTACCGCCTGACGGTACAGCACGCGGTCAGCCTGGGCGCGAGTGGCGCGCACCGCGGGGCCTTTGCTGGCGTTTAGTATCCTAAACTGGATGCCTGCCTGATCGATCGCTTTGGCCATCAGGCCGCCGAGCGCGTCCACTTCTTTTACCAGGTGTCCTTTCCCAATGCCGCCAATCGCCGGGTTGCAGCTCATCTGCCCCAGCGTGTCGATATTGTGTGTCAAAAGCAGGGTCTGTTGACCCATACGCGCTGCGGCCATTGCGGCCTCAGTGCCTGCGTGACCCCCGCCAATGATAATGACGTCAAAAGGATCCTGATAAAACATGGTGGTCTGCCTCGCATAACGCGGTTTGAAAATGGATTGAAGCCCGGGCCGTGGATTCTACTCGGCTTTGGTCTTTTGAGAAAGACTCCGGGATCCTGAGTATTAAAAAGAAGATCTTTATATAGAGATCTGTTCTATTGTGATCTCTTATTAGGATCGACTCTCTTTGTGGATAAGTCGGATCCGCGAAGTAAGATCAAAAGCTTAAGAAGGATCACTATCTGTGAATGATCGGTGATCCTGGTCCGTATAAGCTGGGATCAGAATGAAGGGTTATGCACAGCTCAAAAACCGTACTGCGGTTATTCTTTGGATAACTACCGGTTGATCCAAGCTTTTAAGCATGGTTATCCACAGAAGAACGGACGATCTTTACAATTCTCAGAGCAAATTTTTCCAGGATCCCAGCCAAATTTCCGCCGGATCCTCGGGAATTTCATGTTCCAGCACGTTGATCTTCAGGGTCTCGCCGATCTGTTTTGCCCCGCAGGCCTTCAGCGCCGCTTCTAATTTATCGATCGCGCCGCAAAAAGTGTCGTATTCGCGGCTGCCGATCCCGATGGCGCCAAAGCGCACGGCGGAAAGATCGGCCTGCTGCGCCAGCAGCGCGTCATAGAAGGGAACCAGGTTGTCGGGAATGTCGCCGGCGCCATGGGTGGAAGAGATAACTAACCAGATCCCCTGCGCCTGCAGATCGTCCACCAGCGGGCCGTGCTGGATTTCAGTGCTGTAGCCTGCTTCTTCCAGCTTTTCCGCCAGATGCTCCGCTACGTATTCCGCACTGCCCAGGGTGCTGCCGCTGATAAGTGTAATGTCTGCCATAGATCGCCGATCGCCCGCTCAACTGTTCAGAGTGGCGTATTGTACGCTGTGAGCGAGCTGGGATCTACCTGTGGAAAAATGTGGGATTAAAAAAAACGATCAGGGCTTAATGGTGCGCATGATCGGGTTCTGCAGCACGATCAGGGTCTCGGTGGACTGAATTTCATCAATTGTTTGGATCTTGTTGATAAGTACCTGCTGCAGGGCATCGATGGATTTACACATCACCTTAATAAAGATGCTGTAGTGGCCGGTGGTGTAGTAAGCCTCGGTGACCTCCTCCAGGCTTTCCAGGCGGGCGAGGGCGGAGGGATAGTCTTTGGCGCTCTTGAGAATAATGCCGATGAAGCAGCCGACGTCGTAGCCCAGCTGTTTGGGGCTGACGTCAATGCGCGCGCCGGTAATGATGCCCGCCTGTTTCATCTTTTCGACGCGTACATGAATAGTGCCGGGGCTGACGCTGAACTGTTTGGCCAGTTCGGCATAGGCGGTACGGGCGTTGGCCATTAGCGCATCGAGAATGCCGCGGTCCAGATTGTCGATCTGATAATTTTCCATATCTTTTTCTTATGAAGTTTGAGGGTTCTTACTATTTTAGCGCCATATTTTGATGAATTAAAAGTTGATGAGCCTTTTTATTGATTGATTATTGTATTGGTGGCCTTTTTTGTTGCTTAATCAATGGCAACAGGACGCAGGAGTCATAAAAATGAAAACCGCATATATCGCAAAACAACGCCAGATCAGTTTCGTTAAATCCCACTTTTCCCGTCAGCTGGAAGAGAAGCTTGGCCTGATTGAAGTCCAGGCGCCAATCTTAAGCCGCGTGGGCGATGGGACGCAGGATAACTTGTCCGGCTGTGAGAAAGCGGTTCAGGTGAAAGTGAAAACACTGCCCGACGCCCAGTTCGAAGTGGTGCATTCGCTGGCGAAGTGGAAGCGTCAAACCCTGGGACAACACGACTTCAGCGCGGGCGAAGGGCTGTACACGCACATGAAGGCCCTTCGCCCCGATGAAGACCGTCTGACGCCGATCCATTCCGTCTATGTCGACCAGTGGGACTGGGAGCGGGTGATGGGGGATGAAGAGCGCCACGTCGGCACGCTGAAGGCGACCGTCGAAGCGATTTACGCCGGGATCAAAGCCACCGAGCTGGCGGTCAGCCAGGAATTTGGCCTGACGCCGTTCCTGCCGGAACAGATCCACTTTGTTCACAGCCAGGCGCTGCTGAGTCGCTATCCGGATCTTGATGCCAAGGGCCGCGAGCGAGCGATTGCTAAAGAGCTGGGCGCCGTCTTCTTAATCGGCATCGGCGGCAAACTCTCTGATGGCAAGCGCCATGATGTACGTGCGCCGGACTATGATGACTGGAGCACTGAGGTTTCTGAAGGCTTTGCCGGACTGAACGGCGATATCCTGGTGTGGAACCCCGTGCTGGAAGATGCGTTCGAGATCTCCTCAATGGGGATCCGCGTTGACGCCGCGGCGCTGAAACGCCAGCTGGCGCTGACCGGCGATGAAGATCGCCTGAAACTGGAGTGGCACCAGGCGCTGCTGCGCGGCGAGATGCCGCAGACTATCGGCGGCGGCATTGGCCAGTCTCGGCTGACGATGCTGTTGCTGCAGCTCGACCATATCGGCCAGGTGCAGTGCGGCGTATGGCCGGCACAGGTTCGCGAAAGCGTTTCCGCGCTGCTGTAACGATTAGCGCCGCCAGCGTCGCAGCAGGCGGCTACGCAACCCGGTATCAAAGCGCCAGATATGATCGAAGATGCGCATGATGCCGGGTTTGCCGTGTACCGACATCGCCACCGCGTGAAAACGGTGCTGATGCTTTCGCTGTAACTCCCCCACCTGAGCAATCACCTCATCCGGCAACCGCTGGGCAATAAAGTCGGAGATCACCACGGCATCCGCATCCACCCACTGCGGGTTTTGCAGACGTTCAATAATGGCGCGAAAACAGCTGGCCAGATCGGTGCCGCCGCGAAAGCGCTGGCTCAGAAAGCGGATCGCCTGCTCCAGGCCGCCCTCGCAGGTCAGTTCGTAGTGCACCACTTCGCTGGAGAACAGCATAATAAAGCAGCGGCGGTTATCCGCTAGCGCGACGCGCATCAGGGCCAGACAAAAGGCTTTGGCGCACTGCTCGTTAAAACCGCCCATCGATCCTGACGTATCGACGCAGACAATAAAGGGCCCGCGCGGCTGTTCATCAAAATCCTGCCGCGTCACCGGGCGTTCGGTGATTTTTTCGCGCCAGGCGTCGCCGTGCAGCCGGTAAGTCAGGAGCTGTTTCTCCACCAGCTTGCGATAAAATTCAAACTCCAGCTCCGTGATGCCGAGCGTCGCCAGCTCCGGCGGCAGCAGGCGCAGAATGTCATCGCTCTGCTGGAGGCCGTCGACCTGTTCCGGCACCGTCGCTGGCTCGCGCACCAGGCTACGGAAGGTCTCCATCGGCGCGTCTTTCTTCGGCACGGATTTCGCTTCCCGTGAGCGCCCCAGCTGTTCCGCCAGCTGCAGTAGCTCCGGCTGCTGGTTAAGAAAATCGCCATAGCGCACGATCAGCTGATAGTCGCCACGTTTGAGTTCGCCGGCGCTCATATCCCACAGGCGTCCGGCGGCGGTGTCATTCTCAGCCAGCACCGGATCGAGCTGACCGCTGAGCGTCATTCGTTCCTGGACCTCGCTGAGCAACTGATCGCGCTCCTCATCCAGCAGCTGCTGGTTAAGGCTGGTGGCTTGCACCACCAGGCTCAGGCGCCAGCGCTGTAAAAACAGCGTATGCAGCGCCGGGGTAAAGGTCGCATTGTCGTCCACCAGCTTCTGCGCCTGGGCGGCAAAAGGGGACTGGAGCTGGTGTAGCTTGCCGAGGATCTGCGGCAGCTGGACGATAAACTGCGAGGTAGAGAGCAGCTGAGCCTGCTGATAGGTTTGCACCTCGGCGTCCAGATCCGGCGGGACGTTAACCTCTTTTAAGCGGGCGCGAACGGCTTCCCGCCAGCGCGGAATATCCGCCGCGATGATGTTTTTCAGGCGGGGAAATTTCTCAAAGAAAACCGCCAGCTGCGGAGAGGCCAGCAGCGCCAGCAGCATCTCCTCGATCATTCCCTCTTCGCTGACTGCCAGCATGACATTCAGCATATCGAGCGTCATGGCTGCTTCGCCTGTTTAATCTGCGCGCCGACGTCCTGCAGGCTGGCTTCGATTCTTCCCAGCCACTCGACCGGGATAAACAGGCACTTCTGCTGCTCGCTGAAGCGGTTATGTTGCTGGTGCCACTCATCGTCCAGCGCCTCCAGCTGCTGGCGAATTTCCGCCGGCATGTTTTCCTGCGACGCGCTGCCGGGCAGCGAGAGGCGTGAGCCCTGCAGGCTGACGTCGCGAACAACCAGATGCTGGCTGGTATCGACATCCATATTGAGCAGTTGGGCAAAGCCGATCCCGTTGAGCTTGCCGCGGATTTCGCCGCCCTTTTCCAGCCAACTGGCTAACGCCTCGCGCTCAAAAGTAATGTGGATCACTTCCATATCGTGGAGTTTGAGCGGCTGCTGCAGCAGCAGGGTCAGGCTGGTCCCCTGGATCTCCGCCGGCAGCTCATAGTGCGGCTTGCGGCTAAACATGCCGCCAAGGCGGGTGACCTTTAGCGCCGTTTTGTCACTTTGCTGCTGTTGGATCTGAATGCGTCGCTGCACAATCGCCCCGAGCCGCGTCAGCATCGCCTGCTGCTGCCAGGCGTGGCAGGTCATCAGCGTTTCCAACTGCTGCGACATCAGGTTCATGCTCTCGACGTTGTGCCACAGACAATCTTTCAGCAGGATAAGATCTATCGGCGCGATGCTGTCGCGGCCGCTGAAGAAGGCGCTGGCCTGCAGCAGGCGAATAGCCTTTTTCCAGCGGCGATCCGAAACGTATGGCGCGTTTGGCAGGGCATCCAGCTGCTGGCGCAGCTGGAATATCAGCTCAAACACCGCGTCCGGCAGTTTGATATTGCCGATCTGCTGCTGCCATTGCGTAAACTCTTCATCGCTAACCTGCAGCGCGCTGGGCACCGGATTGCTGTTTTCATCCTGCTGGCTGACCAGCATCGAACGGAAATTACCTTTATCCTGTACTTTATCGAGCCACAGACGGATCAGCATTCGGTCATACAGCGCTTCCAGGCTGCTGTCGGCTTCGGGCAGTTCGTTCGAGGCGGCCACCAGCAGGCGCATCGGGATTTTCTCTTCGTGAGCGCCGTTGCGGAAGTGACGTTCGTTAATCGCCGTCAGCAGGGTGTTGAGGATAGCCGGCCCCGCTTTCCATATTTCATCGAGGAACACGATTTCTGCTTCCGGCAGGTAACCGGCGGTTAAACGCTCGTAGCGGCCTTCATCTTTCAGCGCCTGAATGGACAGCGGGCCAAAAACCTCTTCCGGGGTGGAAAAGCGGGTCATCAGGTATTCAAAAGCGCGCGCCTGCTGGAAGGCGAACTTGAGGCGGCGGGCAATCAGGCTTTTGGCGATCCCCGGCGGACCGAGCAAAAATACGCTCTCGCCGCTGAGCGCCGCCAGCAGGCACAGGCGTATCGCGTGGCTGCGTTCAAAGAGTCCTTTTTCGAGTGCCGCGCTGAGTCGGGAAATTCTTTCAGCCAGTAAATGTGTTTGAGCCATAATTGAGTTGCGTGCTTTGTCATGTATCGTTATTGGGACGAGTATAGATGTTAGAGCAGGGGCGGTAATAGCCTGAAGAATCGATTTATTTTTTTTGAGCCAGGTTAATATGGTGTCTGTTAGGGGTACGATTTCACAAATAATCGTGCATACTGTGCGCTTTTTGTGGGCCAAGGGACTAGGCACACATTTGTTTTATAAACGAAAAGACTAGTCTATGAGCACTGATAATAAACAATCGTTGCCGGCGTTAACGCTGGCGGCCATCGGCGTGGTGTACGGTGATATCGGTACCAGTCCACTGTATACCCTGCGTGAATGCCTGTCAGGTCAGTTTGGCTTTGGCGTTGAGCGCGATGCCGTTTTTGGCTTTTTGTCGCTGATTTTCTGGCTGTTAATCTTTACCGTATCGATTAAATACATCACCTTCGTGATGCGGGCGGATAACGCCGGGGAAGGCGGGATCTTAACGCTGATGTCGCTGGCCGGACGCAATACCTCGGCGCGGATGACCTCTGTGCTGGTGATCCTCGGCCTGATCGGCGGCAGTTTCTTCTATGGCGAAGTGGTGATTACCCCGGCGATTTCGGTGATGTCGGCGATAGAGGGGTTAGAAATTATCGCTCCGCAGCTCGATAGCTGGATTGTGCCGATCTCCATTATCGTGCTTACCCTGCTGTTTATGATCCAGAAGCACGGGACCGGGATGGTCGGCAAGCTGTTTGCGCCGATTATGCTGATCTGGTTCTTGCTGCTGGCGGTGCTTGGCGCGCGAAGCATTTACGCTAACCCGGAAGTTCTGCAGGCGCTAAACCCCTACTGGGCGGTGCACTTCTTCCTGCAGTACAAAACGGTTTCCTTTATTGCGCTTGGCGCGGTGGTGCTGTCGATTACCGGGGTGGAAGCGCTGTACGCCGATATGGGGCACTTCGGCAAACTGCCGATCCGTGTCGCCTGGTTCTCCGTCGTGCTGCCTTCGCTGGTGCTGAACTATTTTGGCCAGGGGGCATTGCTGCTTAAGCATCCGGAAGCGATTAAAAACCCGTTCTTCCTGCTGGCGCCGGAGTGGGCGCTGATCCCGATGCTGATTATCGCCACACTGGCGACGGTTATCGCCTCGCAGGCGGTGATCTCGGGGGTCTTCTCCTTAACCCGTCAGGCGGTGCGTCTGGGCTATCTGTCGCCGATGCGCATCATCCACACCTCGGAAATGGAGTCCGGCCAGATCTATATCCCGTTCATTAACTGGCTGCTGTATGTCTCGGTAGTGATCGTCATCGTCAGCTTCGAACATTCGTCTAACCTGGCGGCGGCGTACGGTATCGCGGTCACGGGGACCATGGTGCTGACCTCCATCCTGTCGGCAACGGTGGCGCGCAAAAACTGGCACTGGAATAAACTGTTCGTTGGGCTGATGCTGGTGGCCTTCCTGTGCATTGATGTTCCGCTGTTCTCGGCGAACCTCGATAAGATTGTCTCCGGCGGCTGGCTGCCGTTGTCGCTGGGTCTGGTGATGTTTACGGTGATGACCACCTGGAAGAGCGAGCGTTTCCGCCTGCTGCGTCGAATGCACGAGCACGGCAACTCGCTGGAGGCGATGATCTCTTCGCTGGAGAAATCGCCGCCGGTGCGCGTGCCGGGTACTGCGGTGTATATGTCCCGCGCCCTGAACGTGATCCCGTTTGCCCTGCTGCATAACCTGAAGCACAACAAGGTGCTGCATGAGCGAGTGATCCTCCTGACCTTGCGCACCGAAGACGCGCCTTACGTGCATAACGTTCGCCGGGTGCAGATTGAGCAGCTTTCGCCCTCGTTCTGGCGGGTGGTGGCCAGCTACGGCTGGCGGGAAACGCCAAATGTCGAAGAGGTGTTCCATCGCTGTGGCCTGGAAGGACTCAGCTGCCGGATGATGGAGACCTCGTTCTTTATGTCCCATGAGTCGCTGATTATCGGCAAACGACCGTGGTATCTGCGCCTGCGCGGCAAGCTTTATCTGCTGCTGCAGCGTAACGCCCTGCGCGCGCCGGATCAGTTTGAAATCCCGCCAAACCGGGTTATCGAGCTCGGTACTCAGGTCGAAATCTGATGTCAAAAAAGCCCTTCCGTTGCGAAGGGCTTCTTGTTTCTCACTCCGGCTGTTATCTCCTGTCGCTGTCTCGCGAAACGTTTCGATAGCGATCACATTTCTCTCTTCTGGTGATGGTTTTCTGCTCACGCATTGATAATAATTATTTTAGCGAAACGTTTCGCTAGTGGAGCAAAAGAGAAAAAATGAAAAAAGGCACCGTACTTAACGCTGATATTTCCGCGGTTATCTCCCGCCTGGGCCACACCGATACGCTGGTGGTCTGCGATGCCGGATTACCGGTTCCCCGCAGCAGCGCGCGCATCGATATGGCGTTGACCCAGGGCGTACCTTCATTTATGCAGGTTCTGGAAGTGGTGACGACGGAAATGCAGGTTGAAGCGGCTGTCATCGCGGAGGAAATTAAGACGCATAATCCGCAGCTCCACGCGACGTTGCTCAACCATCTTGAGCAGCTGCAGCAGCACCAGGGAAACACCATTGAAATTCGTTACACCAGTCATGAGCAGTTCAAAAAACAAACCGCAGACAGTCAGGCGGTAATTCGCAGCGGGGAGTGTTCCCCGTTTGCGAATATCATTCTCTGTGCCGGCGTCACCTTCTGAGATCGCCGTCATGGAAGCCTTATTGCAACTGAAAGGGATCGATAAAGCGTTCCCTGGCGTCAAGGCGCTCTCCGGCGCCTCGCTGAATGTCTACCCTGGCCGGGTGATGGCGCTGGTGGGTGAGAACGGCGCCGGTAAATCCACCATGATGAAAGTGCTGACCGGGATCTATACCCGTGACGCTGGCGCTTTATTGTGGTTGGGCAAAGAGACCACCTTTAGCGGCCCAAAATCTTCCCAGGAAGCCGGGATCGGCATTATCCATCAGGAGCTGAACCTGATCCCGCAGTTGACGATCGCCGAGAACATCTTCCTCGGCCGCGAATTCGTTAACCGCTTTGGCAAAATCGACTGGAAGCGGATGTATGCCGAAGCCGATAAGCTGCTGGCGAAGCTGAATCTCCGTTTTACCAGCCAGAAGCTGGTAGGCGATCTGTCGATTGGCGATCAGCAAATGGTGGAGATCGCCAAAGTGCTGAGCTTCGAGTCGAAGGTCATCATTATGGATGAACCGACCGACGCGCTGACCGATACCGAAACCGAATCGCTGTTCCGTGTGATCCGCGAACTGAAATCGCAGGGGCGCGGCATCGTCTACATCTCCCACCGCATGAAAGAGATCTTCGAGATTTGCGACGACGTGACCGTGTTCCGCGACGGGCAGTTTATTGCCGAACGCGAGGTCTCCTCGCTGGATGAAGACCGTCTGATTGAAATGATGGTTGGCCGGAAGCTGGAAGATCAGTATCCGCATCTGGCTAAGGCGCCGGGCGCGGTGCGCCTGAAAGTCGATAATCTCTGCGGCCCGGGCGTGGAAAACGTGACCTTTACCCTACGCCAGGGGGAAATCCTCGGTGTCGCCGGGCTGATGGGCGCCGGGCGGACCGAGCTGATGAAAGTGTTGTATGGCGCGCTGCCGCGCAGCAGCGGCTCCGTGACGCTCGACGGTCACGAAGTGGTGACCCGTTCGCCGCAGGATGGTCTGGCGAACGGCATTGTCTATATCTCCGAAGACCGTAAGCGTGACGGCTTAGTGCTCGGGATGTCGGTAAAAGAAAACATGTCCCTGACCGCCCTGCGCTACTTCAGCCGGACGGGGGGGAGTCTCAAGCATAAAGATGAACAGCAGGCGGTCAGTGATTTCATCCGGCTGTTTAACGTGAAAACGCCGTCCATGGAGCAGGCGATCGGCCTGCTCTCCGGCGGCAACCAGCAAAAGGTCGCCATCGCCCGCGGGCTGATGACCCGGCCGAAGGTCCTGATCCTCGATGAGCCGACCCGTGGCGTCGACGTTGGGGCGAAGAAAGAGATCTACCAGCTTATCAATCAGTTCAAAGCCGATGGCCTGAGCATCATTCTGGTCTCCTCCGAGATGCCGGAAGTGTTGGGCATGAGCGATCGCATCATAGTGATGCATGAAGGGCATCTCGGCGGTGAATTCACACGCGAGCAGGCCACCCAGGAAGTATTGATGGCTGCCGCTGTGGGCAAGCTTAACCGTGTGAATCAGGAGTAAGAAAGATGACAACCCAGGCTGTTTCTGGTCGCCGTTATTTCACGAAAGCGTGGCTGATGGAGCAAAAATCGCTGATTGCCCTGCTGGTGCTGATCGCGGTGGTATCGACCATGAGCCCCAACTTTTTTACCGTCAATAACCTGTTCAATATTCTGCAGCAGACCTCCGTTAACGCCATTATGGCGGTAGGGATGACGCTGGTCATACTGACCTCGGGGATCGACCTGTCCGTCGGTTCCCTGTTGGCGCTCACCGGCGCGGTGGCGGCGTCGATCGTTGGCATTGAAGTGAATGCGTTGGTGGCGGTCGCTGCTGCCCTCGCATTAGGTGCGGCGATCGGCGCAGTCACCGGGGTGATTGTGGCGAAAGGCCGCGTGCAGGCTTTCATCGCCACCCTGGTGATGATGCTGCTGCTGCGCGGCGTGACCATGGTGTACACCAACGGCAGCCCGATCAATACCGGCTTTAGCGATAATGCCGATCTGTTCGGCTGGTTTGGTATCGGGCGTCCGCTGGGGATCCCGACGCCGGTATGGATCATGGCGATTGTCTTCCTGGCGGCCTGGTACATGCTGCACCATACTCGCCTGGGTCGTTATATCTACGCCCTTGGCGGTAATGAGGCGGCGACGCGCCTGTCCGGGATTAGCGTCAATAAAGTCAAAATTATCGTCTACGCGTTGTGCGGGATGCTGGCGTCGCTGGCCGGGATTATCGAAGTGGCGCGCCTCTCCTCCGCGCAGCCGACGGCCGGGACAGGCTATGAGCTGGACGCCATTGCGGCAGTCGTGCTCGGCGGCACCAGTCTGGCGGGCGGCAAAGGACGCATTGTCGGCACGCTGATTGGCGCGCTGATCCTTGGCTTCCTGAATAATGGTTTGAACCTTTTAGGCGTTTCTTCCTATTACCAGATGATCGTTAAAGCGGTGGTGATTTTGCTGGCGGTACTGGTAGATAACAAAAAGCAGTAACTGAGAACTCTACAGGACATCTTAACTATGAATATGAAAAAACTGGCGACCCTGGTCTCTGCTGTTGCGCTAAGTGCGACCGTTAGCGCGAACGCGATGGCCAAAGACACCATCGCTCTGGTTATCTCTACTCTCAACAATCCCTTCTTCGTGTCGCTGAAAGACGGCGCGCAAAAAGAAGCTGACAAACTGGGCTACAACCTGGTGGTGCTCGATTCCCAGAACAACCCGGCGAAAGAGCTGGCTAACGTTCAGGATTTAACGGTGCGCGGCGCGAAGCTGTTGCTGATCAACCCAACCGACTCTGATGCCGTCGGCAATGCCGTGAAGATGGCGAACCAGGCGAAAATCCCGGTCATCACCCTCGACCGTCAGGCGACAAAAGGCGATGTCGTGAGCCACATCGCCTCTGACAACGTGCAGGGCGGAAAAATGGCGGGCGATTACATTGCGAAAAAGCTGGGTGAAAGTGCGAAAGTCATTGAGCTGCAGGGCATTGCCGGGACTTCCGCGGCGCGTGAGCGCGGCGAAGGCTTCAAACAGGCCGTGGCGGCGCACAAGTTCAACGTTCTGGCCAGCCAGCCGGCCGATTTCGACCGTACCAAAGGGCTGAACGTGATGCAGAACCTGCTGACCGCCCATCCTGACGTCCAGGCGGTGTTCGCGCAGAATGATGAAATGGCGCTCGGCGCTCTGCGCGCGCTGCAGACCGCAGGCAAGTCCGATGTGATGGTGGTTGGATTTGACGGCACTCCGGATGGCGAAAAAGCAGTAAACAGTGGCAAACTGGCGGCGACCGTCGCACAGTTGCCGGAGCAGATCGGCGCGAAAGGCGTTGAGACTGCTGATAAGGTACTGAAGGGCGAAAAAGTGGAAGCTAACTACCCGGTTGAGCTGAAGCTGGTCGTTAAGCAGTAATATGCGATTCGGACTGGCAACGGTCCGAGGGACAATATAAAAAAAGAAAAGCAGGGCATGCGCCACCGGATCCCGGTGGCGCGCTTTCCCGGGAACAGAAACGATGAAAACTGCAGGCAAACTTGTCGTCCTTGGCAGCATCAATGCCGATCACATTCTCAACCTTGACGCTTTCCCGACGCCGGGTGAAACCGTCACCGGCAACCACTACCAGCTGGCGTTCGGTGGTAAAGGGGCCAACCAGGCGGTGGCCGCCGGGCGCAGCGGGGCGGATATCGCGTTTATCGCCTGCACCGGCGATGACGACATCGGTGAACGCATCCGTCGCCAGCTGGCGAGCGATAAAATCGATGTGGCGCCTGTGCGCGCGGTCGCCGGGGAAGCAACCGGCGTGGCGTTAATCTTCGTTAACGCCGAAGGTGAGAATGTCATCGGTATTCATGCCGGCGCCAATGCGGCCTTATCCGTCGCTCAGGTAGAGGCGGAAAAAGAGCGGATCGCCAGCGCGCAGGCGTTGTTGATGCAGCTCGAATCACCGCTGGAGAGCGTGCTGGCGGCGGCGAAAATCGCCCATCACCATCAGACCACCGTGGTGCTTAATCCCGCGCCAGCGCGTGAACTGTCCGATGAACTGCTGGCGCTGGTGGATATCATTACCCCCAACGAAACCGAAGCGGAAAAGCTGACGGGGATTCGCGTTGAGAGTGACGAGGATGCGGCAAAAGCCGCCGACGTGCTGCATGCCAAAGGCATTGGTACGGTAATGATCACCCTCGGCAGTCGCGGCGTCTGGCTCAGTGCCGAAGGCGAAAGCCGCCGGATCCCAGGGTTTCGCGTGCAGGCTATTGATACTATCGCGGCCGGCGACACTTTCAACGGCGCGCTGGTGACCGCGCTGCTGGAAGGGACCGCCCTGCCGGAGGCGATCCGCTTTGCGCATGCCGCGGCGGCGATTGCCGTGACTCGCAAAGGCGCGCAGCCTTCCGTGCCGTGGCGCACAGAGATTGATGAATTTTTAGCGCAACAGGGGTAATGCTTGGCTACGATGAAAGATGTGGCCCGCGTCGCGGGCGTTTCCACATCGACGGTGTCACACGTCATCAATAAGGACCGCTTTGTCAGCGAGGCGATTACCGCCAAAGTCGACGCCGCGATCAAAAGCCTCAACTACGCCCCCTCGGCGCTGGCGCGTAGCCTCAAGCTTAATCAAACCCGCACCATCGGCATGCTGATCACCGCCAGTACCAATCCGTTTTATTCCGAGCTGGTGCGGGGCGTGGAGCGCAGCTGCTTTGAGCGGGGTTATAGTCTCGTACTCTGTAATACGGAAGGTGATGAGCAGCGAATGAATCGTAATCTGGAGACGTTAATGCAAAAACGCGTCGATGGATTACTGCTGCTGTGCACTGAGACCCACCAACCCTCCCCGGAAATTATGCAGCGCTATCCGTCGGTTCCGACGGTCATGATGGACTGGGCGCCGTTTGATGGCGATAGCGATCTAATTCAGGATAACTCGCTGCTCGGTGGCGATATGGCGACCCAGTACCTGATCGATCAAGGGTATTCACACATAGCCTGCATTGCCGGCCCGCTGGATAAAACCCCGGCGCGTCTGCGCCTTGAAGGTTACCATGCCGCGATGGCGCGCTGCGCTCTGCCCGTAGCCGAGGGATACGTGGTGACCAGTGATTTTGAGTTTGGCGGCGGATTTAGCGCGATGCAGCAGCTGCTGGCGTTGCCGCAGCGGCCGCAGGCGGTGTTTGTCGGTAACGACGCCATGGCGGTTGGCGCTTATCAGGCGTTATACCAGGCCGGATTGCAGATCCCGCAGGATATGGCGCTGGTGGGTTACGATGATATTGAACTGGCTCGCTATATGACGCCGCCGTTAACCACCATTCACCAGCCGAAAGATGAGCTGGGGGAACTGGCCATCGACGTGCTGATCCATCGCATGGCCGACCCGCAGCAAAAACAGCAGCGCGTACAGTTAACCCCGGAGCTGGTGGTCCGCGGCTCCGCTTAGCGTTTGTGCCGCTCGCTAATCAGGTTGCGGCCATCCTTCGCTCTCAACAGCATAAACATCAGCGCCGACACGATGGTTATCACGCCCATGGTAATAAAGGTGTAGTGAAACTGCTCTACGGTGCTGGCGCTGTCAAAACCTTCATAGAAGCGCAGCACCGCAGCGCTGATGGCCACTCCGAGACTGATGGAAAGCTGCTGGGTGACTGCCAGCAGGCTATTGCCGCTGCTGGCATTGTCATCCGTCAGATCGGCCAGGGTAATGGTATTCATGGCGGTAAACTGCGTGGACATCGCCATCCCCAGCACGAACAGCGGCAGAAGCAGCATCCACAGCGGCATTTCTGGCGACTGCAGCGAGAACTGGGCAATCATAAGGCCAATAAACACGGTGATCCCCACCAGGGTCTTACGATAGCCAAACCAGCGCAGCACCTGGGTAACGGTAGATTTCGCAATAATCGAGCCGATAGCGGTGGGGGCGATCATACAGCCGGCGATAATGGCCGGATAGCCAAAGCCAACCTGCAGCATGAGCGGCATCAGAAAAGGTACGCAGCCGGTACCCAACCGCGTGGCAAGGTTGCCGGCAATGCCGACCGAGAACGTATGGGTTTTAAATAAAGAGAGCGAGATCAGCGGCGCAGGATGGCGGCGCGCGTGACGAACATAGGCCAGGAGCAGTATCAGACTGACGGCGATCACCGCCAGCGCCAGCCATGTCGCCACGATTTTTTCGCCAAACAGTTCAATACCGCTGGAAAATAACACCAGGCTTAAGCCAAATAACAGAAAACCGGTTATATCGAAGCGTCGGCGCGGCGTTGTGAAATTTGGCATATATTTACGGGCATACAGAATGCCGATCACGCCGATGGGAATGTTTATCAGGAAAATCCAATGCCAGCTGGCCCAGGTCACAAATACCCCGCCGAGAACCGGGCCCAGAATCGGTCCTACCAGTCCCGGCATGGTGACAAAGTTCAGTACCGGCAGCAGTTCGCTGCGCGGATAGGCGCGCAGGAGGGCTAGCCTCGCCACCGGCATCATCATCGCCCCGCCGACCCCCTGAATAACGCGAAAAATGACCAGCTCCGTTAATGAACTCGAGAGCGCGCAGGCGAGGGAGCCGAGAGTAAACAGGCTAACGGCGATGATAAAGACCCGGCGCGTGCCGAAGCGATCGGCCAGCCAGCCGCTGACCGGGATCAACATCGCCACCGTCAGCGTATAGCTGATGATGGCCGACTGCATCGCTAAGGGAGAACGATTAAGACTGTGGGCGATAGCCGGGAGGGCGGTGTTAAGAATGGTGGCATCCAGCGCCTGCATAAAGAAGGCCATCGCCGCGATCCACGGCAGGCCTGCCATGCTGCGCCCTTTTTTTCCGCTCATGCCAAATCCTTGTTATTGATTTACGTGGTGTGGGGCGTTCAGCAGCGCCTGGCAGGCGAGCAAGGCACCTGGCGCATCGCTATTGAGAATGGCATCGACGATCGCCTGGTGGAGATCGAGCTTCACGACTTCATTTTGCGTAATCGACGTGAAGTAGGTGTGGTAGACGGAATGAAATAAAGAAGCGAATGAGCTGAGGAAAGGATTGCCGCTCATTTCATAGATATGTTCATGCCAGGCCATATCGACGTCTATCCAGCGATCGCGCTGAAAATGACGTTTCAGGGCAATCATCTCTTCCATTAGGGTATTGAGTTGCGCTTTCTGCTCTGCGGTGCCGTGGGCGGCGGCGAGGAAACAGGCCTGTGGCTCCAGGCTGCTGCGCATGACGAGAAAGTGGCTCACCACCTCTTCGAAGTTATCTTCCGTGAGCCACCAGGAGAGCAGTTCCTTATCCAGGAAGTTCCAGCTGCTGCGCGGCATTACCCGGGTGCCAATGCGAGGGCGGGGCAGCAGCATGCCTTTTGCAGTCAGCGTCTTCACCGCTTCGCGGACGGCGGTACGACTCACGCCGAACTGCTCCCCTAACTCCATTTCGCCGGGAAGAATGCTTTCCGGCTGATATTCGCCAGTCAGTATCTTTTGGGCGAGCTTCTCGGCCAGTACCCAGGAGATGTTCTTTTGTGCCGCCAGTTGCTGTGCGCTTAAAGACATAAATGCCGTTCCTTTCTTTTCTCTACACTAACAGTATGCCACCAGGCGCCCCGTTTCGTCGGTTAAAACAGCAAAACGGCGGTTTTTTGCGACATTCCTCGCCGCATTGTTGAAAAAAGAGACGGTTGAAAAGTTTTTTTGCATTTCCCCTTGTCACCTCAGAATTACTCCCTATAATGCGCCTCCACTGACACGGAACAACGGCAAGCAAGCCGCCGGGTCAGCGGGGTTCCGGTGAGAACCTCGCAGAGAAAAGCGAAAATAAATGCTTGACTCTGCAGCGGGAAAGCGTAATATGCACACCCCGCGCCGCAGCGAAAAACGAAGCGGCACTGCTCTTTAACAATTTATCAGACAATCTGTGTGGGCACTCAAAGTGACATGGATTCTTAACGTCCTCGGACGAAAAATGAATACCAAGTCTCAAGAGTGAACACGTAATTCATTACGAAGTTTAATTCTTTGAGCATCAAACTTAAATTGAAGAGTTTGATCATGGCTCAGATTGAACGCTGGCGGCAGGCCTAACACATGCAAGTCGAGCGGTAGCACAGAGAGCTTGCTCTCGGGTGACGAGCGGCGGACGGGTGAGTAATGTCTGGGAAACTGCCTGATGGAGGGGGATAACTACTGGAAACGGTAGCTAATACCGCATAATGTCGCAAGACCAAAGTGGGGGACCTTCGGGCCTCATGCCATCAGATGTGCCCAGATGGGATTAGCTAGTAGGTGGGGTAATGGCTCACCTAGGCGACGATCCCTAGCTGGTCTGAGAGGATGACCAGCCACACTGGAACTGAGACACGGTCCAGACTCCTACGGGAGGCAGCAGTGGGGAATATTGCACAATGGGCGCAAGCCTGATGCAGCCATGCCGCGTGTGTGAAGAAGGCCTTCGGGTTGTAAAGCACTTTCAGCGGGGAGGAAGGCGATAAGGTTAATAACCTTGTTGATTGACGTTACCCGCAGAAGAAGCACCGGCTAACTCCGTGCCAGCAGCCGCGGTAATACGGAGGGTGCAAGCGTTAATCGGAATTACTGGGCGTAAAGCGCACGCAGGCGGTCTGTCAAGTCGGATGTGAAATCCCCGGGCTCAACCTGGGAACTGCATTCGAAACTGGCAGGCTAGAGTCTTGTAGAGGGGGGTAGAATTCCAGGTGTAGCGGTGAAATGCGTAGAGATCTGGAGGAATACCGGTGGCGAAGGCGGCCCCCTGGACAAAGACTGACGCTCAGGTGCGAAAGCGTGGGGAGCAAACAGGATTAGATACCCTGGTAGTCCACGCCGTAAACGATGTCGATTTGGAGGTTGTGCCCTTGAGGCGTGGCTTCCGGAGCTAACGCGTTAAATCGACCGCCTGGGGAGTACGGCCGCAAGGTTAAAACTCAAATGAATTGACGGGGGCCCGCACAAGCGGTGGAGCATGTGGTTTAATTCGATGCAACGCGAAGAACCTTACCTGGTCTTGACATCCACAGAACTTGCCAGAGATGGCTTGGTGCCTTCGGGAACTGTGAGACAGGTGCTGCATGGCTGTCGTCAGCTCGTGTTGTGAAATGTTGGGTTAAGTCCCGCAACGAGCGCAACCCTTATCCTTTGTTGCCAGCGGT
>NZ_JBEAJL010000083.1:0-139581 GCF_040065275.1 Klebsiella sp. JB_Kp042 | reverse complement strand
CGCGAGGAGCTGGCCGAGGTGGATGTGGACTGGCTGATCGCCGAGCGTCCCGGCAAGGTAAAAACCTTGAAGCAGCATCCGCGCAAGAACAAAACGGCCATCAACATCGAATACATGAAAGCCAGCATCCGTGCCAGGGTGGAGCACCCGTTTCGCATCATCAAGCGGCAGTTCGGCTTCGTGAAAGCCAGATACAGGGGGCTGCTGAAAAACGATAACCAACTGGCGATGTTATTCACCCTGGCCAACCTGTTTCGGGTGGACCAAATGATACGTCAGTGGGAGAGATCTCAGTAAAAACCGGAAATAACGCCAGAAATGGTGGAAAAAATAGCCTAAATAGGCTGATTCGATGTGTTTGCGGGAAAAAAATCGGCCCAGATCCGCGAAATTTTAATCAGCGAGTCAGCTTGGGAAGAAATGACCTGCTTATTCGCACCTTCCCTAATCCTGGGGCTAATAGATAATAAGGCCCAAATTCTTCATGGCTTTTAAAAATCGCCTCAATATAGTGCTCTGCCATATACCCCTGCGCCAGCAAAGGTTCTGCTGAGAGTCGAATGGCATTTTTCCAGTTATCTATTGCGTTAATGACATTAATTTTATCCGGGGTTAACCAGTCTCTAATCATATGCACTCCCGAGGGATTCCATGTGCTGAACTATAAACAGCTAAATAAAATGCAACTGTGATACATCTCTCAAAGTTAGCGCTAACAAGCAAAAATGTTAAAAAATGAGTTACCGCTAACATGTGTTATAATGTGCTTTCCCCTACGCTGTGGTAAGTTATAATGCGTATCAACGATTTACTTTTGTTACTTATTATTTTTCAAACGGTTGGTGATCCTGGTGAAGAGTCTAGACGCAGACAATAGCCCGAAAGAAAAACGTCGTAAGGGAACTGGGAAGATAACCCTGACCGAAGTGGCTGAGTTTGTCGGCGTGAGCGCCATGACCGTCTCCCGTGCGCTGAGAATGCCTGAAAAAGTCAACCCTGACCTTCGCGATCGTATTGATGCGGCAGTCAGTCAACTCGGCTATGTCCCCAATCTCCAGGCGCGTAATCTGGCGTCGGTCCATTCCGATCTCATTTTGGCCGTCGTCCCCACCTTCTCTTCGCCAGGTTTTTTGCCGGTGTCGGAAGCATTACAAAAAATCCTGACTGAACGCGGCTATACCATGATGTTTATGGAATCTGGTCATGACGGTCAAAACGAACAAAAAACGTTTGAAAAAATGCTCGCCTATAACCCGGCAGCGATTATTCAGTTCAATATCGACACCATTGAGAGCTGCACCCAGCTGCTGGCCAATGTAGATGTGCCTATCCTGGAGATTGGCGCGTTAAATACCCAGCCTGTTGGCATGTGCATCGGCGTGGATTACGGTAAGGCAGTGAAACAGATCGTAACCCACCTTGCGGATGCCTCATTAAAAAACATCGCGTTGTTGTGTACCCCAGCCAACAATACGATGTTTCGCCAGCTTCTGAGCGGCTGGAATACGGCGATGTTGGCCCTGAACCGTTCACCACATCGGGTGGTGACCACGCATTTGCCTTCAACCATCGCCACAGGCGTGAATATTTTCAAGGATATGATGATTACCTGGGGCGATCTGGATGCGCTAATTTGCACATCGGATGAAATGGCGTGCGGATGCATGATGGCCTGCCACAGCGCCGGGATCAAAGTGCCCAATACCGTAGCCATTGCGAGTTTAGGCGGCGGGGTATTATCGACAGTCTGTTCCCCTGCCCTGACAACCGTTGAATTTCCCTGGCATGACATTGGGGTGAAGGCGGGCAAAGCGCTTCTCGAGCTGCTTAACGATAAGCCTTGTGAAAAGTTCATAGAAATTCCGTCAGAACTCAAAGTCCGGGCCAGTACCGCGGTATAACCGCCATCCATGGCTTACTCTAGCGGCCCCCCCTGCTTATCGCTTCAATTCGTCCTGCCACAGCGGGGATGACGCCAGCTGATGGCATACCGTGTCGATAAATACCCGGGTCTTGGCGGGAACCAGCGTGCCGGGCGGCATCAGGGCATAAACGCTGACCTTCGCCGCGCTACGCCAGTCGGGCAGCACGCGGACCAGTTCCCCGCGCTGCACCGCCTGGCAAACCATCCACCCCGGCAGCAGTGCGATCCCGGTTGCCCGAATGACCGCCGTCAGCAGCGCTTCACTGATATTGGTGGTGAGGGATTCCGGATTGTCCTGCCCTCACGCAATAAAAACTATGTGGCGGCGCAGGCCGACCAACTGAGAGCGGCTGGATTAGCCGCGGAAGGTCGCGTGGCGGACGCCAGCGATATCACCAGTATCGTGGAACTCATTCGCGAGGTAGAGGTGGAGACCGGCGGCGTGGATGTGCTGCACTTCAACGCCGCGGCCATGCATGACGGTAATCTGGAGACCCAGTCGGTGGCAGGCTTCATCCAGGATCTCACCACCAATATTGGCGCGGTATATGCCGCCATCAAAGCGGTCACTCCGCTGATGGCCGCGCGTGGAAAAGGCGCGATCCTGCTGACTGGCGGGATGTTTGCCACTCAGCCTCACCCGGAGTATCTGACGCTGAGCGTCGGCAAAGCCGGGCTGCTTAACCTGACGCATGGCCTTTTTCCGCTCTTAAAAGCGCAGAATATTCATCTTTCCATCGTGACGGTGGGGGCGTACGTCACGCCGGGTTCCGCCGAAGCCCGGGAGATTGCCGAACTGTTCTGGCAGCAATACCGCCAGCCATCAGCGCAATGGACAGCGGAAGCGTTTTATCCCGCCCCACACCATCAGTAACCTTCCCCGGCCGTCGCTCGGCGTCCGGGAGGCATCGCCCGGACATGTGGAAAAGACATCATCCATCGCTTGCTTTCCCTGTCACCTCGGATCAGGATACGTCGATATTCATGGAGGCTATGTGATGAAATATTTTATCGGTATGGCGGTGACGTTATTGTTGAGCACGCCGGTGCTGGCGGCGGGCGAGCTTGAGATAAACCAGTCTCCTCTGACGCTGGTGCTGAGTGACCAGAATCAGGCACGGGTCTCTTCCTGTGCCGATTTCATTGCGCTGCGTAAAGCGGGAGAGACCGTCGATGCGCTGCCCGGACTTTCCGACCCGGATGGCCGTGCGGCGGAAGCGGCGTTATTCTCCTGCTGGCTACAGGCCTACACTATCGATCACACGTTATTCCCCTCTGCCGCGCCGAAACCGACCCTGGCTGACGTGGTTCAGCACTTTCCTGCCAGCGCAGCGTTTATCGTCAGCGTTGACGAAAAGCAGGACGTCGCCAAAAACTTTGTGGGGAAAACCATCGCGGACTATACCCCGGACCTGAAAGCCAGGGACGATCGTCTGGAATCAGCGGCTATGTGCTGGATGAATATTATGCGTTTACCGATAAGCAGGGGCATCAGCTCAACATTGTGGCTCTGGTGGGCTACGCCATCGGCGGTACGGCAAGCGTGAAAAGCTACTATCGCATTGATGACACGCACGCCCGCGTCTGGAGCGTCACCCGGCTCGATGAGAACAGCCCGCTATAAGCGAAAGTTCCCTCTGCGGCGCTACCGCAGAGGGTGTTCCGTTTACCTGGCCAGCCACTGGCGCCAGCCGCCCCAGGCGGTGATCTCGGTGGCCGCGCCCAGCCCCCCGGCTTCGCAGATAAAGCCCGTCACCCAGCGGCCGTCCGCCAGCTCAATCTGTCCCAGCCCCAGCGGCGCGGGGATGGCGGCCAGCAGCGACCCCACCTCAGCGCTGCGGATCTCCCAGACTTCCACCGCTATCGCAGCCCCCTCTGGCTCGTCACGCACCATCGCCGGGCGCTTGCCATCCGGGAGGGCATACAACCGATAGCGCGGCGCGCTGTGGGTCGCCTGCAGCAGCCGGCCGCCCCGCGCCAGCAATTGGCCGTTCAGCGGCTGGCCGGTCAGGTGGGCGCCGCATACAGCCAGGGCCATCCGATCATGGCCCGCGGGGTACGCAGGCGGCAGGCTCTCCAGCCGCGCGCCGCCTGCCAGCGGCAGCCGCTCCGCGCGCTGGAAGGCGTCGGCCAGGCTCAGCAAATACTGATCGGTAAAGGCCCGGCCGAACAGCGTGACGCCGGAGGGCAGTCCGTCGGGCATAAACCCGCACGGCACGCTCACCGCCGCATAGTCCAGCAGGTTCATAAAGTTGGTGTAGTAGCCCAGGTCGGCGTTGCGGGCGATGGGCTCCGCCTCCAGCTCGTCCAGCGTTACCGGCCGCGGAAAGGTTGGCGTGAGCACGCAGTCCAGCGTCTCGAGGATAGCATCGCACTGCGCTTTATATTCCTGCAGCTGATACATCGCCTTAAAGGTCGCCGTCGCGTCGATATCAGGCGCTTTCGCCAGCACGTCGCGAATAACCGGCAGCACGGCGTCCGGCTGCTGCTCAATCAACGGGCCAGCCACCGCATAGCGTTCAGCGACCCATGGCCCGTCATACAGCAAGCGGGCGGCGGCGAGAAAAGGCGCGAAATCGATCGCCACGGCTTCCCCGCCGAGCGCCGTCAGCCGCTGCACGGCCTGGGCGAACAGCGCTTCGCTGGCGCGGCAGCCGAGGAAGTTAAGCTCCCGCGGGACGCCAAAGCGAAACCCGGCGGGCGGCCTGCCGAAGGCCTGACGAGTGTTCCACTGGGGATTGCGGCGGCTGAAGCTATCCTGCGGGTCGGCCCGGGCAACCAGCGCCAGCAGCTGGCTGGCCTCGTCGGCGGTGGCGCTGAAAAAGGTCACGCAGTCCAGCGTGCGGCAGGCCGGTACCACCCCGGCGGTGGAGATCACCCCTTTCGTCGCTTTCAGGCCCACCAGGTTATTCAGCCCGGCCGGGACGCGACCGCTACCGGCGGTGTCGGTCCCCAGCGCGAAGCTGGCGACGCCCAGGGCTACCGCCAGCGCCGAGCCGGCGCTGGAGCCGCCGGAGGGATAAGCGGGATGGTACGCGTTGCGGCAGCGACCATACGGCGAACGGGTCCCGTTCAGGCCGGTGGCAAACTGATCGAGATTGGTTTTGCCCACCGGCACCGCCCCCAGGGCAATCAGCTGTGCGACAATGGTCGCGCTTTGCGTCGGCCGGTAAGCAAACGCCGGACAGGCGGCAGTGGTGACGATCTCCGCAAGGTCAATATTATCTTTGATGGCGAACGGCACCCCGTACAGCGGGAGCGTGTCTGGCGAATGGCCTTCCAGCGCCGCCAGAAACGGCGCCTGCTCCGCTTCGCTCAGGAGATGGATAAACAGATTAAACTCGGGATCCAGCGCTTGCGCCCGCTGACGGATCCCCGCCAGCAGCGCGCGCGGGGTGGTGTGGCCGTTACGATAGTTCGCCGCCAGAGTCGCCAGGCGTAAATCAAACGTCTGCTGCATCATGCCTTCTCCTCAATAATCACTGCCACCCGCTGCCCGGCACGCACCGCGCTGCCTGGCTGCACATTGACCTGCTGAACCCTGCCATCGCACGGCGCCAGCAGCGGGATCTCCATTTTCATCGACTCAAGCACCACCAGCACATCGCCGGCGCGTACCTGGCTGCCGGCCGCGGTCTGTACCTGCCACAGATTACCGGATACCGGGCTTTCCACCCCCTGCTCCCCCGGCTGCAGCGGCGCATCGCCCGCCTCTTCTGTCGCGCTCTCCTGGCTGTCGAAATGGGCCTGGCCGCTGGCGATCCAGCGCTCGCGCTCGTCGTTAAACGCCCGCTGCTGATGGTCGCGAAATGCGCTAATGCTCTGCGCCTCGCGAGAGAGAAACTGCTGGTACTCCGCCAGCCGCAGCGTGCTGTGCTCGATGCGCAGCGGGTAGCGTCCGAGCGGGAAATCGCGGCGAATAGCCAGCAGTTCTTCCGCCGAGACAGGATAGAAACGCAGCTGGTCGAAAAAGCGCAGCAGCCAGGGCTTGCCGGCAAAATCGGCCACCTCGTGATAGCGATTCCACATCTGCAGGGTGCGGCCGACAAACTGATAGCCGCCCGGGCCTTCCATGCCGTAAACGCACAGATACGCTCCGCCGATGCCCACCGAGTTTTCCGCCGTCCAGGTTCGCGCCGGGTTGTATTTGGTGGTGACCAGCCGATGGCGCGGATCAAGGGGCGTGGCCACCGGCGCGCCGAGATAGACATCGCCGAGACCCATCACCAGATAGCTGGCGTCAAACACCGTTTGCCACACCGCCTGCTCATCCGGGAGATCGTTTATCCGGCGAATAAACTCGAGGTTGCTTGGGCACCAGGGGGCGTCCGGGCGGACGGTGGTCATATATTTGTCGATCGCCTTGCGGCAGGCCGGATCGTCCCAGGAGAGCGGGAGATGCACCACCCGTGTTGGAACCTGCAGATCGTCGCTCATGCAGACCGTGGCCCACTCCTCGCGGACCCACGCCAGCAGTGTCTCCAGCGCCAGCGTTTCCGGCTGGAAATGGAGCTGCAGAGAGCGGATCCCCGGCGTGATATCGATGATCCCGTCCCGGGATTGCCCCTCAAGGGCCTGCATCAGGGCATGGATGCGAAAGCGCAGCACCAGATCCAGCTCCGCCTCACCGGCCTCCAGCAGCAGATGGGTATCGCCGGAGAGGCGCGCCACCAGACGTTTGTTAGCGTCGCCGCAGGTCATCACCACCGGCGAGGTGAGCGGCACAGGCTGCCAGGCAACGTCCTGCGCCTGCAGAGTCGCCAGCTCTGCGCGACGGCCTGCCGCCAGCCGCCGGGCGGTGGGGACGTCAACCGCCACAAAGCGCACCTTATCCCCCGCCTTAAGCTGGCCCAGCTGCCAGAGATCGGCTTCGATCACCGTGACCGGGCAGACAAAGCCCCCGAGGCTTGGGCCGTCCGGCCCGAGGATCACCGGCATATCGCCGGTAAAATCCACCGCCCCCACCGCGTAGGGGTTGTCGTGAATATTCGACGGATGGAGCCCGGCTTCGCCGCCGCTGTCGCGGGCCCAGACCGGCTTGGGCCCGATCAGGCGCACGCCGGTGCGGCTGGAGTTAAAATGCACTTCCCAGTCGGTGGCAAAAAAGGTCGCCATATACGCCGGGGTAAAGAACTCCGGCGCGCCGTGGGGGCCATAAATCACCCGCAGCGTTCGCACTTCCGCAAGTTCAGGGCGCAACCCTGCGGGAAGCGCCGCGCCTTCCATGGTCTCAGCCGGAGGCGCAAGATGCAGCACGTCGCCGGCGCGCAGCGCCCGTCCGCCGTGGCCGCCAAACTGACCGAGGGTAAAGGTGCTTTTACTGCCCAGGTAGTCCGGCACCTGAATGCCGCCGTGCAGGCAGAGATAGCTTCTGACGCCTGGCCCGCTTATCGCCCCCAGCCTGAGGGTCGCCCCCGCCGGAACAGAGAAGACGCCGTCCATCTCCTGGTCAATGCCGTCGAGCGTTACGGGCAGCGGCGCGCCGCAGACCACCGCCTGCACCGCGGTATTAAATTTCAGCGTGGGTCCGCTAAGGGTGATCTCCAGCGCGGCGTCGCCCTCGGCATTGCCCAGCAGACGATTGCCCAGGCGCAGCGCCCGGTCATCCATCGGGCCTGAGGGCGGTACGCCCACCGCCCAGAACCCCAGACGTCCCGGGTAGTCCTGGATGCTGGTCTGGGTGCCGGCGCTGAGTACCTCCACGGTATCGGCCCGGTAGCGCAGTTGCTCCAGACAGCGGGTCCAGGGTTCCCCGGCGGTGAACGGCGCAAAGCCAAGGATCTGCTGCAGGTACTGGCGGTTGGTTTCGACGCCGTACAGGCGGGTCTCCGCCAGTACCTGCGCCAGGCCGTCGATCGCCTCATCGCGGCTGGGGCGCCAGACGATAGCTTTCGCCAGCAGCGGGTCAAAAAACGGCGGCACTTCACAGCCGGCCTCGACCCAGCGGTCGATGCGCAGGGTAGCGCCGTCCGCCGGCGGAAACCAGACGTCGGTTAACAGTCCGGGCGAAGGCTGAAACTGGCGGCCAGGATCTTCGGCGTAAATTCGCGCCTGAATGGCATGCCCCCGGGGCTGTAGCCCGGCGGACAGCTCGCTCAGCGGCGGTAAATCCCCTGCCGCCAGGGCGATCATCCAGCGCACCAGGTCTACGCCCCACACCTGCTCCGTGACGCCGTGCTCCACCTGCAGCCGGGTATTGACCTCGAGGAAATAGAAGCGCTGCGCCGCGCTGTCGTAGACAAACTCCACCGTCCCGGCGCTGCGGTAGTTCACCGCTTTACCGAGGGCAATGGCCGCGCTACACAGCGCCTGCGCCATCCCGTCCGGCAGATTTGGCGCCGGCGTTTCTTCAATCACTTTCTGGTTACGCCGCTGCAGCGAGCAGTCGCGCACGCCGAGGGCGATAACCGCCCCCTTCCCGTCGCCGAAGATCTGCACCTCGAGATGGCGGGCGCGTTCGATATATTTTTCGAGAAACACCCCGGCGTCGCTGAAGTTGTTTTGCCCCAGCCGCTGCACCGTGGCAAACGCCTCGCTCAGTTCGCGGGCGTCGCGGCAGACGCGCATGCCAATCCCCCCGCCGCCCGCCGTGCTCTTGAGCATCACCGGGTAGCCCACCGCCTCTGCCGCCCGGCAGGCTTCTTCGCTGTCGGCCAGCAGGTCGCTGCCTTCCAGCAGCGGAACGCCCTCCGCTTTGGCCAGCGCGCGGGCGGTATGTTTCAGGCCGAAGGTTCGCAGCTGTTGCGGGGTCGGGCCAACAAACGCCAGTCCCGCCGCCTCACAGGCCTCGGCGAAGGCGGCGTTTTCCGACAGAAAGCCGTAGCCGGGGTGGATGGCGCGGGCGCCGCTCTGCCGCGCGGCGGCAATGATCTTCTCTACGACTAAATAGGTTTGCGCTGCCGGCCCCTCGCCGAGGCTCAGCGCCTCATCCGCTTCGCGGACGTGCAGACTGCTCAGGTCGGCTTCGGCGTAAACGGCGACGCCCTTCACCTGCATGGCGCGCAAGGTGCGCAGAATGCGGCAGGCAATCGCCCCGCGGTTGGCAATCAGTAAGGTATCAAACATAAGCGGAACTCACAGCGAAGCGGGTCGTCCCGCAACAATTCGTCTTCCCCTGAGGTCGTCCCCGGGAGAACCGGCGCTTAAAGGTGGCGCGTCGGCGTGTGGTTCAGGCGGTCGGCGCGAACGGCGAACAGCCGAAAGGCCAGCAAACGCCAGCGCTGCCAGCGGGTCAGTTCCATACCAGCACCTCGGCGGGGGTCGGGTTCCAGCCATTGCAGGGATTGTTGAGCTGCGGGCAGTTGGAGATCAACACCATGGCGTTACACTCCGCGCGCAGTTCCACGTATTTTCCCGCCGCCGAGATGCCATCCGCGAAGGTCAGACCGCCCTCCGGCGTCACCGGCACGTTCATAAAGAAGTTAATGTTGGCGCCGATATCGCGCTTATGCAGACGGCCATCATGCAGACAGGCGCAGAGGAAATTATCCCGGCAGCTGTGCATGTAGCGCTTGTCGAGGGCGTAGCGGACGGTGTTGCTCTCCTGGGCGCAGGCGCCGCCGAGGGTATCGTGCCGCCCGCAGGTATCGGCCACGATGGTCATCAGCGGACGGCCAAGGTTGGAATAGAGCACGCTGCCGGCGGTGAGGTAGGCGTTACCCTGGCGGCGCAGCGTGCGCTGCGCATCGTAGCGCTCGCGCGGGTTGTCGGCGTTGTAAAACAGGGTATCAATCGCCTGGTTGCCTTCGAGATCGAGCAGACGCAGGGTTTGCCCTTGTTTAACCTCGAACAGCCACGGCTCCCCGGCGGGGATCACATGGCGATAGACGGCCTCTTCAGGACGTCGGTGACTGGTGATAAGGGTCATAAACGTCTCCTTACAGGGCAAAAAGTTGGGTATTGCGGAACGCGCGCAGGTTCTCATCGCGGGTCAGGAGCGCCTGAGTGGCCGCGTCTTCATCGTCGGCCTGATACCAGCTCAGCTGTACCGGACGGGGGGCATACTCTGTGGCCGGATCCTGAGGATGCGCTAGCGCGGTGAGGACCAGCAGGACGTCCATCGGGGCATACAGTTCCACATAGTCCCCGGCGCGGCTGTTGCCGGAGACAAAGTGAAAGCGCCCCTCGTCATCGACGGTCACTTTGCTGAAGAAGTTGACCACCATCAGCAGATCTTCCAGACCGAGATCCCATTTCCCCATCTCCACCAGCAGGTTATCGACGCCGTTGCGATAGAAGCCATTGCGTAATTCCTGGTAGCGTCCGGCGCCATATTTGTCGTGCGTCTCCCCGGCGTTGAGGACCCCGCCGAACGGATCGTGCCAGCCGCAGCTGTCGGCGACGATCCCGGCCAGCACCCGGCCCATATCGGAGTAGAAACAGTGCCCGGCGGTCAGGCGCGCGGTATGCTGTCCTTTGAGGGTATCCGGCAGGTTGAGCCGCTCACTTTTCTCATGGGGATTGAGCATCATCATGCTGACGTTTGCCCCGCCGTCGAGATCGGTCAGGCGCAGGATCTGCCCTTTGCGCAAAATCAGCGAGGTGTGCGCCCCGCCGGGAAGCCGCTCTTCGCGCAGGCTGGGGGTGGAGTGAAACAGTTCAGTCATCAATTTATCTCCTTAATGCGTAAACGTTGGTGTCGCTACCGGCGGCCAGTTGCGCCATCCGCGCTTCATTGAGCGGGATGTCGTAGGTAATACGCGCGCCCCAGGCGTTGGGCGCCTGCGGGTCGATGCGCACTTTGTCGAACACCAGCAGCCTCGTGCCCAGGTTGAAGCCTTCGGCCAGGTCGTGGGTGACCATAAACACCGTCATGCGCGTTTCGCTCCACAGCTGGAGCAGCAGCGTATGCATATCCTTGCGAATGCCGGGATCCAGCGCGCCGAAGGGCTCGTCCAGCAGCAGCACCCGCGGCTGCATCACGAACGCCTGGGCAATGGCCAGCCGCTGCTGCATCCCGCCCGAGAGCTGCGCCGGGTATTTATCCAGGGCGTGTCCCAGGCCCACTTTCTCCAGCATTCGCTGGGCCTGTTGCCGGGCCTCGCGCTTTCTGCCGCCAAACAGGCGCCCCAGCAGCGGGGACGCCGGCAGCTCCAGGCCGATGGCGACGTTATCCAGCACGTTGAGATGCGGAAACACCGAATAGCGCTGGAAAACCACGCCGCGACTGCGGTCCGGCTCCGCCGCCAGCGGCTGGCCGTCGAGCAGGATGGCGCCGCGGGTCGGTTGCTCCTGACCGAGCAGCAGACGCAGAAAGGTCGATTTACCGCAGCCGGACGCGCCGACCATTGAGCAAAACTCGCCCTCTTTCACCTGCAGATTAATGCGCTCCAGCACCACATGGTCGCCGTACTCCTGCCAGATGTTTTTGATGTCGATAAAACTCATCCCCGGCCTCCTTCCGCCCACGGGAAACAGGCTTTGTGCAGCTGACGCAGCGCCAGATCCATCAGCCATGCCAGCAGCGTGATCCAGATGACATACGGAATAATCACGTCCATCGCCATATAGCGCCGCACCAGGAAGATGCGATATCCCAGCCCGGCGGTGGCGGAGATGGCCTCGGCGGAGATCAGGAACAGCCATGCCGAGCCCAGCAGCAGGCGCAGCGAAGCGATCAGCCGCGACAGCAGCTGAGGAAGCACCACCCGCAGCACCACTGTCCAGCTATTAGCCCCCAGGGTCTGCGCCTTTATAAACAGCTCCGCCGGGATCTCCCGCGCCCGCTGCTCCAGGTCGCGCGCCAGCATCGGCGTAATGCCGATGACGATCAGCATCACTTTCGACAGCTCATCCAGGCCAAAGACGATAAACAGCACCGGCAGGATTGCCAGCGGCGGGATCATTGACACCACCGTCATCAGCGGCGACAGCGCCGCGCGGTACATCGGGAAGACGCCGGCGGCGATACCGATGCCGAGGCCGATGAGCGACGAGACGGCCAGGCCCGTCAGCAGACGGCTCAGGCTGATCAGCGTGTCGGCCCACAGCAGATACTCACCGCTGCGTTTGTCCGGGGTGAACGCCATCCGGTCAATGGCCGCCGCCATCTGCGACAGGCCTGGCAGCAACTTGTCCTGCGGATTGGCTTCCAGCCGCACCGCCGATCCCATAAACCAGGCGGCGATCAGCAGCACAAACGGCAGCAGCATCAGCGTCAGGCGCATCCCCTTTTGGGGATATCGGTTAATGTGGCGCATGGCGTGGTCTCCCGGCGGCAATCATTACAGCTGGCCCGCGGCGGCCAGCTTCAGGTAGCTGTCGTCAAAGCGCAGTTTGCGGTTGGCGGCATCGCCGAGCGTGACATTGCCCGGGAAGGTCATGCCGATAAAGTCCGCGCTCTGGGCCCCCTCGCCCAGCAGACCTTTATCGAAGGAGAACTGCGCCACACGCTGCATGGTTTTCGCCAGATCCGGCGAGGCGATAAACGCCAGGGTGTCGGCAGGCGTCCAGAAAAGATGAGTGGTTTTGAGCTGCGCCTGGTAGCCGGCGAGATCGGTACCGGAGTCGGCGGCCATAGCGCTCAGCGCCTGGGTATCGCCGGCCTTCATTTTGGCCATCATTTCAAACCACGCGCCGGTCAGCGCTTTGCCCAGCGCCGGGTTATCTTTCAGGGTCTGGGTATTGACCACCATCATGTCGATGAGCTCGCCCGGCACCTGCGAGGAGCTAAACACTTCGCTGGTTTGCGGGGTCTTTTTGATAACCGACAGCTGTGGATTCCAGGCCACCGCCGCCCGCACGCCGCTGGTGCCAAAGGCCGAGACGATATCGGCATCGGAGGTATTCACCACCTTGACGTCTTTTTCCTGCAGCCCGGCTTTTTCCAGGCCGCGCACCAGCAGATAGTGGGAGACCGACAGCTCCGGGAGATACACCGACATCCCTTTCAGGTCGCTGAGCTTTTTATCCGCCCCTTTCAGAACCACCCCGTCGTTACCATCGGAGTAGCTGCCGGTGATCAGCGCCGTGCTGTCGACACCGCCGGCCGCCGGAATGGTCAGGGCGTCCATGTTGGTCATCGTGCAGCCGTCAAACTGCCCGGCGGTGTACTGATTGATGGATTCGATGTAATCGTTGAGCTGAACAATATTGATTTTGATGCCGTACTTGCTGGCCCATTTATCGATGATCTTTTCATTGCTGATGGCGCCCCAGGGCATCCAGCCGGCGTAGATGGTCCAGCAGACGTTGAACTCTTTCTTGACGGCGGCAAAGGACGGGACACTGGTCAATAGCGTCAGTGACAGGACAAGTGAGCGGAGGAGCGGCGATGTTTTCATGGTGGACCTCTGGTTAGCACGAGAAACGGAGCAGCGCGACACCCAACGGTGCTGCTGTCTCCCGGGCTTTTATCCCGCCGTGTAACCTCGCCGAGGTCGCCAGCTCTCGGACCAGACGTTCACCGCGGTGAACCGGAACCCTAGCCAGCTATTGTGTGATCTAAATTGTCTGTTGCGCTGCTTTCTGCTGATGGTCTTGCAAGCGCCATGCCAGGAGCCAGACAGCAGTACTTTCAGTGATTTACCGCCAACCGGCGCATCGCCTCCCAAAAATGGGGAGTAAAAGTGGGGCATTGCATGGCTTTGGTGCAAAGGGAAAGCCCACCGCGTTCTGGCCAACAACCGGCCGGGGGTCATGGGGGATGAATCCTGTAGCTAATTATCATGGCGCGGGGTAAATGTTTACCATTACGCCGCTTCGACATGGGGGGATGTCGCAGGCGCTTCTTCCCTGTCCCGTCGCCAGGGGGCATCATATTTTTACCGCCTGTTTTACCCGCCTGACGGTAAAGCATTTAAATGTTGAATACATACTAACGCTAAATCGCAGGGTTGTGCGTTTTAACGCACAGTGATAATATTGCGCCACGTTAAGTAGAGGGTGGAATAAATTCACCATTCGTTAACTCAGAATGCTTGGCCTGTTAAATACAAGTTAAAATCACGCCAATGTTATTTAACACAGAGAGGTTCCATGAAAATATTGCTGATGTTGCCCACCCTTTTTCTGTTAAGTGGTTGTGTGGATCTGGGGGATGTGGGCATACACCCGGAAGAAGAAACCTATTACGTTAATCAGGGAAAAAATCAGGTGATCGATTGCCTTCATTATGCCGCTTCTAAAGCGAATTTATCGCTGGAATATGATGACACTCTTCCTGAAAACATCGATAAATACAACCTGATGAATACTGAAAACACGACTGTCGCGTGGGTGGAAATCAGTAACTTCAACGGCAGGCAGACTTCGGTAGAATTTTATTATGCGCCGCATGCCCCGGATATACATCGGTCGGTCACTACCATTGCTGAACGGTGTTCATAATGCCCGGATAACCAGAGACAGAGTTAAGCTGGCAAGAAACGAATGATGAAAACCTCTCTCCTTTTGCTAATAGCAGTGCTGGTGATTTCTGGCGAGTTACACGCTGATACTGTTTTTTATCAGGATAGCCGTTTTGTCGGGCACTCTCTTTTTTCAGGCACCGTAAGCAAAGCGAAGCACCATAATAAATTAGCGATGAGTTTTGGCATTTGCCAACTGAGAAAAATCATCAGGAGCGTCACGGATAGCGACGCAAAAAAAGACGCGTAAAGATTGTCCAATAGCTGGCCAGTGTATCCCCCTCCCGGCAGACGCACCTCCCCCGTAAAATGAAATACGAGTGACCTACTTCAGATGAGCGTAGTGCTTGACACGGTTGATGTCTGCCGCGCACGCCTCCTCATCATCCAGATGTTATGTTCATCTCGTAACACCTGACGGACGCCTGGTGTTACGCTAATGTCATATAATGCAGATCATCCACACTCGGGATGGTGGTTATTTTGTTAAGCAGTCTTTACCGAAAGCGAGACGGACAAAAGGTATATTCAGTATTTCAGGATCGGCGCTGCTGAAGAACACGTTACCTGTTCGGCTTTCAATGGGTTTGTATTTTTTCAGCATCGCCATTTCAATACCCGTGCTCATAAATGACTTGCCATTTTTATCATACAAAAAGAAGCACATTTTGTTATCTTTGCCAGGTTCAATGCTTTTATCAGAGAAGTTATCAAGCGTAACTTTATAGGTCACCAGATACTTCGCCTCGCCGGTCACGCTATCCCATTCACTTCCGGCGGCCTCCTTTAGGGCAAAAATCTTGACCCCTGAAAAATAAGGATCTGGATTCTTTTTATCAATAGCCTGCACCGTTCCTGAGGCAGCGATGGCTACAGCCATCGCAATACCTTTGGCAATATAATTATGCATTTCCCACCTCATTCAATTTACTATTAAGTGAACGCTACCATAGATCATGATATTGGTATTATCAATGATATTCTCCGTCATCACTATTTGATGAAAATCCAGTCTGTCATTATATTTAAACTTATAAATCAGTGCATTGAGAAAATAACCATTAAAATAATTTTAATGTGAATTTAATAAATTGTTAACTGTAACTTATTTTTCACTTATTTCTGCGTCATGTTTAAGCAGGGTTTATCTTCAACTTCATCAGCATGCGATTTAAAGCCGTTCGCACCGACCAGGTTAGCGCCTCCTGTATCTATAGCGTGAATATAATCAGCGATCGGGAAGAGGATAAGCAGGAGGGTGCCTGTCCCCCGCCTGAATGCCATGCCTCATTTTCCATTAGACCTACCATTGGCCTTGAGCCAGTCAATAAGTGAAGCGCACAGCGATGACCCATTTGCACCGACTCAGTGCCGCCTGTTCACCATACTGAATCCCATCCCCTCCCACACTTCCATGTTAACTGTTTGTATATAAAGAACTATTTTAACTGGCACGTTTAATGCTCTGCGGTTGTATACAGCGATGTTGACAAGATCTCAGGCCAGGAGGCGACAACCCATAGCCACCTGCGGTCGCGACGCCAACGCCTTCTTCTCTCCGTGAAGCCTCCAGGGCGGATGCGTTTCACGGAAACCTGTTAACTGAAAACGGAGAACAACATGACGACACTCAGCGAACCGTTGGTTACCCCGAAATATGGCAAATGGCGCCAGCTGGTGCTGGGCCTGATCTGTATGGCCGCCATCTCCAGTCCGCAATATGTCTGGACGCTGCTGACGAAACCCCTGGCCGCAAAGCTGGGCGTCGGTCTGCCCGAGCTGCAGGTCACCTTCTCGCTGCTGATCATCCTCCAGACCTTCTTTTCGCCCTTTCAGGGGCGGTTAGTGGAGAAATTTGGCCCACGGCGGCTAATCGCTATCGGTACGGTGATGGCGGGAATGAGCTGGGTGCTTTCCGCACAGGTGAATGGCCTGGCGACGCTGTGGCTGGTTTATGGCTGCATGGGCGGCCTTGGAACCGGGATCGTCTACATCGGCGTTGTCGGCCTGATGGTCAAATGGTTTCCGCGGCAGCGGGGGTTCGCCGCCGGCGCGGTGGCGGCGGGCTACGGGATGGGGGCCATCATAACCACCTTCCCCATCTCCCTGTCGCTGACCACCAACGGCCTTGAACACACGATGACGACCTTCGGGGTCCTCTTCGCGCTCGTCGGCTTCCTCGCCAGTCAGGGACTGAAGCTGCCGCCGCCTGCTGTCTCTTTGCCCGTCAGCCAGACGGTGGCGCAGAGCAGCAGATCGTTTACCTCCCGGGAAATGCTGCGCCAACCGCTGTTCTGGCTGATGTTTGCCATGATGGCGATGATGTCGACTTCCGGGCTGATGGTCACTTCGCAGATGGCGGTGTTCGCCGAAGACTTCGGCATTAGCCAGGCGGTGGTGTTTGGCATGGCGGCGCTGCCGCTGGCGTTAACGATAGACCGCTTCACCAACGGTTTAACCCGGCCGCTGTTTGGTTTTATTTCCGACCGCTTCGGCCGCGAGCAAACCATGTTTATCGCCTTTGCGCTGGAGGGGGTGGCGATGACGCTCTGGCTGGCGTGCCGGGAAGATCCGCTGCTGTTTGTCCTGCTTTCCGGGGTGGTGTTCTTTGGCTGGGGGGAAATCTTCTCCCTCTTCCCGTCGACGCTCACCGATACCTTCGGCAGCGAACATGCCGCCAGCAACTATGGCTGGCTGTATATTTCACAGGGCATCGGGTCAATCTTCGGCGGCCCGCTGGCGGCGTTGCTCTATCAGTACACCCACGGCTGGCATGTGGTTTTCAGCTGCGCCATTGGCCTGGATTTTGTCACCGCCGCCCTCGCGCTGTGGGTGCTAAAACCGTGGCGCGCGCGCTTTATCCGCCAGCATAGCTAACGACAACCCTGGCAGAAGTGACGGCCAGGCCGTCACTTCACTGATATTCGCTGCGCAGCAGCGCGTACAGATACTCATCGCCCCACTGGCCTTTAAAAAAGATATTCTGCCGGTAATGCGCCTCGCGACGAAAGCCCAGTCCTTCCAGGAGTTTGATCGCGGCGGTATTGCGGGTGTCTACCACCGCGATCAGCCGGTGATGGGCCAACGGTTCAAAAAGTAAGGTTATCACCGCCTGTATGGCTTCCCGGGCATACCCCTGATGCTGATACGCCGGGGAAAAGGTCATCCCCAGCTCGGCCTGTCTGCCCTGATCGAAAAAGTGGATCCCCACATCTCCCGCCAGCGCACCGTTGGCCTGGATCTCTACGGCAAGCTGGAACCAACTCTCATCCTCAGCAAAGGCCAGGGAACGCTGTTGTTCATAGAAGGCAGTCGCCTCTGCCATACCGTAATGGCTCCAGCTCTGAAAACGGGCCACTTCCGGCAGGTTGCGATAGCGGCTGAAAGACGGCAGATCTTCCGTTCTGAACCGGCGCAGCAGCAGCCGGGGCGTGGTCAGGGGTAGCAACATCTCTTCTTCCTGGTGAGAGGGGCAATAGCGCGCCATCTTAACCTGCGCAGCCTGACGCCGCTAGCCGCATGGCGGTGCCTCCTCCCAGCGATAGATTTGAGTGGTGGCCAGCGTCAGCATGGCGAAATCTTCCGGCGTATCGCCGTAAGCGAAGATCGCTTCGTAATCGGTCAGGGCGTAGTTCGCCAGGATACGCACCTTTTTGGCCAGGCCGCTGCAGTCTCCACCCTGATACTTTCCGGTCGCTGCCCCGTTTTGAAATTCCACTTCGCTGCACAGCAGCTCAAGATTATGCTGCTGGCACCACGGTCGAAGGTAGACATCCAGCGAGGCTGAGACCACCACCACGGTGTCCCCTCGCGCCTGATGCCAGGCTATACGCTGCATCGCGTTCTCCCGCAGCGTGCGGGGAATAAACGCCTGGCTATGATCGTTCCCACGCTGCAGGATCTCAGGTTGCGATTTCCCGGCAAAAGCATAATGAAACACTTTTTGCCGGATGGCAGAGGCTGAAAGCCAGCCCATTTTCCAGGCGAGAATATAGGGCAACAGCCGCAGTTTGCCCCGACGAATGGCTTTCGCATCGAGGGACTGATAAATGAAAGGGGTAAACGTATCTTCGTGGGTTATCGTGCCATCGAAGTCAAAAAAGGCAATGTTCTTCTTCATCCTTGTCACCTTATACACCAATACCGGCGCCGCGCGAGGCGCGGCTGATTTACTTTTTGCCCGCCTGGCGGCAAGATCCGGCATAATGCACCGCTGTCGCAGGACGACCGGGTCACCGGCAGTCATGACAGCGAACCATTCGACAGGAAAACGCATGAAGCCAAAACAAGCGGACATTCTCCGCCACGCCAGCGCGCTGTTTAATCGCGAAGGATATCAGTCGCCCAGCATCGAGCGGATTGCTGAGCATGCCGGCATCTCCAAAATGACCTTCTACCGCTACTATGCCGATAAAGAGGCGCTCATTCTGGCTATCCTCCGGCAGAAAGAGAGCGAGTTTATGCAGGATCTGACGCAGATCACCGCGGATAAAGCCACCGCGCGGGAGAAGCTGTTCGCCGTGTTCGACTACTATCAGTGCTGGTTGACCTGCGAAACCTTCCACGGCTGCATGTTTACCCGCGCGCTGTTCGAATATGGCGCGTCATCGCCGGCGATCCGGGAGCAGTGCTCCCGGTTCAAATCGCGCCTGTGGCAGTTCTTCCGCGATATTCTGACTCGGGTATTAAAACCAGAGCCTGCCGAACGGGTCGCCATGATGATGGTGATGCTCATCGATGGCGCCATCGCCGCCCAGCAGGCCGAGTCTGCCGAATGCCGGGAGATCCCGCCGGGGACGACCGCCTGGAGCGCGGCCAAAGCGTTGATCTACTCAGAAGGCGGTACGCTGTGAGCGCATGCTGCCGTCCAGCGACTGCAGCGCCGCCAGCAGACCATCATAGTAATCGTTGCAGGTTTGCAGGCGCAGCGCGGCGCCAAAGTAGACCTCCTCCATCGCCGCCGGATGTTTTTTGCCAATCGGCACAATCACATTGTTCAGCCAACCGTCCGCATGGCCGATATCGACCGTGATGTGTTCGGCATAGTAATGCACGTCGCGATCGCTAAGCCCAATCCGCCGACAGCCCGCCACCAGTTTTTCATACTGCGGTGGGTCGAGCAGTTCGGTCATCGCCATCACCCCCAGCGATTTGTAGTAATGCTGGCGATTTACGCCGCCGAGCATAAAGGCGTTATACCCGGCCAGCCCCTGCCACTCATAAAGATGGGCAAAATGATTGTCCGGTAAGGCGATATTCCGCCGCTTCAGTAAATCCTTATACAGATTGACGTGGGTGATCTCAGTGCTGCCCTGGCCTATCTCATCCCACAGATTTTGCGCAATTTCGGCGCGGGTTTCCGGCAACGAGCCCACCAGCCCCATCGCCACCAGATCGAAGAAAAGCAGATTCAGCGCGCTGTCGCTTTTGAAGAAATAGTCGATTTGCGCCGCGGAGGCCTCGCTGGCAAGGAAATCGAACAGCGGATGATGAGACGCCGGGTGCTGCTGGCATAAGGCGCGCAGTTCGTCGACGATATTGCCGGCATTGAGCACCGGCCGCTGGCGGTGGAAACGTTTGCTTTCCGCCCGCAGCCACTCAGACTCAATGTAATTTCGGATCCCGGAGAGCAGCGGATGAAACTGATTGGCAGCCGCCGGCGAGAGCGGGTCGGCAAGCCAGGACTGATAAAGGATGAACAGCGCATGGTGCGCGCGCTTTTTGGCCTGCGGATCGTCAGCGGAGAAGGCGCGGATGCAGGTATTCTCCGTCAGATGCCAGGCTCTGTCGGCGACCAGCGGATTGGCCGTCAGCTTCAGCGACAGCGCGTTGCTGTGCAGAAGCTGGTCAATTAACTCATCCAGCGCCAGCCTGGCTATCACCTCGGTTTGGTCACTACCAATGACCCCATTGTCGGTATTACGCATGAATTTATCCCTGTGAAATGCATGGCGACTATACGGTATAGTACCGCTCACAATGCGGCAACGTAAATTTCAACCACATCATTAATGCACTGTTTATTAACGATTTTAAATAAACAGAACAAAAGCCACTAAAATAGTGTTGATATTATAAAAATAATAACGTTACCATTCAGTACAGTGACAAACGACACAAGGAATCACGATGCCCTATCTGTTACTGACGCTGGCCGCCCTGTTCTGGGGTGGGAATTACGTTGTCGGTCACGTGCTGGTTCAGGGCGTGGATCCGATCCTGATGACCGAAGCGCGGTGGGCGTTAACGGCGCTGCTGCTGGGCCTGCTCTACCGCCGGCAGATTGCCGGCAGTCGTCACCTGCTGCGGGAAAACGCCCCGGCGGTGCTGGTGCTCACCCTCTGCGGTCAGGTCAGTTTCCCGCTCACGCTCTATATCGGTCTGCAAACCACCTCCGCCCTCAACGCCGCCATCTATATGTCCGCCACGCCGAGCATGGTGCTGCTGATTAACCGGCTGATTTTTCGCGACCCGGTATCGGCCCGCAACTGGCTGGGGGTGGTCTTCAGCACCCTCGGCGTGATGATCCTCTTATTCCAGGGCAACCCGCTGCATGCCGCCTCGCTGCATACCTTTTCCGTCGGCGATCTGTGGGCGATGGGGTCGGCGCTGAGCTGGGCGCTCTATTGTTCGCTGTTACGTCTAAAGGACCGCCGGATCCCGGCGAATGGCTTTGTCGCCGTCAGCTCGCTGCTCGGCGCCCTGCTCCTGCTGCCGATCGTCGCCTTCTGGCTGATGCGCCACCCGGCGCAGGACTGGGATGCCTGGCGCGAGCCGTTTTTCCTCAGCGGGCTGGCTTATCTGGTGATTTTTCCGTCATGGCTGGCCTATCTGTTCTGGAATAAAGGGATCGCCACCATCGGCGCCACGCGGGGGGAGATTTACACCCACATCATCCCCCTCTCGGGTGGCGTGTTAAGCATCCTCTTCCTGCATACCCAGCCCCATGCCTGGCACCTGTTCAGCGCGCTGTTCATTATGCTGGGGATTGGCATCTGCTCGCTGGAAAAACGCCAGGCGGCGACGGTTCGCCTGCGCGGTTAGCGTGTCTGCCGGGCGCCTGATTACGCCCGGCGTCAGCCCTTAACGGCTGGTGGAGAGCGGCTGCTGACGCGCCGCTCCGGCAGGTTGCGCCACCCGGCCCTCGCGGCCAAAGAAGGTGAGAATGGTAATGACGATCGCCACCGTCCCGGCCACCAGGGCCATCGCCAGGCCGTAGTTATGCCCGTGGTGCTGCGCAATGGAGGCCTGCAGGGTGGCATTCACCGAGGCCAGCAGATTCCCCAGCTGATAGACGAAACCGGGCAGCACCGCCCGGGTGTTGGCCGGGACCAGTTCGTTGAGCCAGGTCGGGATCACCCCCCAGGCGCCCTGCACCATAAACTGCATCAGAAACGCCCCGGCCCCCAGCGCCAGCGAGCCGCTGGCGAAAGCCCACAGCGGGATCACCGGCAGCGCCAGCAGAGCGGCGATCATAATCGCTTTGCGCCGGCCAATCTTCTCCGACAGTGAGCCGAAGAACACCCCGCCGATGATTGAGGCGATGTTGTAGCACACCGCGATAATGCTGACCGTTTCCGGCGCAAACCCGTGCTGGACTTTCAAAAATACCGGGTAGAGATCCTGCGTCCCATGGGAGAAGAAGTTAAAGGCCGCCATCAGCACCACCAGGTACAGGCACAGCTTCCAGTGGCTACGCAGCACCGGCAGCAGAGCCGTGCTCGCTTTACTCTGCCGGGCCGCCAGCCAGACCGGGGACTCCTCGACGCAGAAATAGATAAACGGCAACAGCAGCACCGGGGCGGCGCCAATGACAAACATCCCGCGCCAGCCGAGCTGTGCAAACAGCAGCCCGTAGGCCACGGCCGCCAGCAGATAGCCGAAAGGATACCCCGCCTGGAACAGACCGGACATCAGGCCGCGCGAGCGGTCGGGGATCGTCTCCATCGCCAGCGACGAAGCCACGCCCCAGATCCCGCCCATCGCCACGCCGTACAGCACCCGCAGCAGAAAAAACAGCATCAACGACGGCGCCGCGGCGGAGAGCAGCTCAAAGGCGGAGAAGAACACGATATTGAGCATCAGGATCGGTTTGCGGCCAAACTTTTCCGCCGCCCTGCCGAAGATCAATGCGCCGACGGGCCGCACGGCCAGGGTCAGCAGAATCGCCAGGGTGACCTCTTCGAGGTCGACGTGAAAGGAGTGGGCGATATCGCTCAGTAAAAAAACCAACAGGAAAAAGTCGAAAGCATCGAGCGTCCAGCTTAAAAAACTGGCGATCGCCGCATTGCGCTGTCGTGAAGTCCAGCCGTGCATCTTGTCATCCCTATCCCGACGGCGTTGCCGGGAGCTTGCGCGGCGTCCGGCAGAGCAGGCTGGTGTCACCGCTTGTGTAAATTGTTTGTATAGAAAGTTGCTCTTTTGTTAATTACACCCCTTTTCCGGCCGTCGGCAAGTTTATTAGCACGCTAATTTGTTTCAAATTGCGTGCGACGGCCCACCGGTTCGCTAATTTTCGACCAGAATTAAGGGCAGGCTGGCTTCAGTGCACTGCCCCGATGCCGTATCCACCCACAGGAAGGGAGAGAATCATGAAGAGAATCGCCATCGTCGGCGCCGGGCCGACGGGGATTTACACCATGTATGAACTGGTGAAGCGCGGTGAGCCGCTATCGATCGCGCTGTTTGAAAAAGAGGCGCAGGCCGGGGTCGGTATGCCCTACAGCGATGATAATACCGCGGCGCAGATGCTGGCCAACATCGCCAGCATTGAGATCCCCCCTATCGACCTGACCTATCTGCAATGGCTGCAGCAGCAGAGCGATGACTGGCTGGCGGCGCGCGGTCTTGAACGGCACGCGCTGCATGAGCGCCAGTTTCTGCCGCGGGTGATCCTCGGCGAGTACTACCGCGACCGCTTTCTGTATCTTGTCCAACGGGCCAGAGACGCCGGCTTCGTGGTGAACGTTTGCGAGTCCTGTGAGGTCACGGATATTGCGGTGCAGCCCGTCGGGATCGCCATCCACACCGACAGCGCGGCGCAGCCGGTTATCGTCGATCTGGTGGTGATAGCCACCGGCCATTTGTGGCCTGAAGAAGAACGCGCCAGCCGGCAATACTTCCCCAGCCCGTGGACCGGCCTGATGGAGGCCCGCATCGCCCCCTGTCGGGTGGGGATCCTCGGGACCTCCTTAAGCGCGATTGATGCCGCCGTGGCGGTTGTAGCCCGCCACGGCGTTTTCCATACTGAACACGACAAAACGACCCATTTTTCCCTGCATCCCGGCAGCGAAGCGCTGGAGATCACGCTGATGTCACGCAACGGCGTGCTGCCAGAGGCCGATTTCTACTGCCCGATCCCGTGGGAGCCGCTGGAGATCGCCACCCCTGCCGCCCTCGAGGCGGCCGTCGCTCAGGGCAGCGACGGTCTGCTGGAGCGGGTGTTCCAGCTGATCGTCCAGGAGCTGGAATATGCCGCCCCGGCCTGGTGCCAGGTGATGGGGCTGCGCCAGCTGACGCCTGACAGCATCGCCGACGCCTGGTTTGCCGACCGTCTCACCCATGACCCCTTCCAGTGGGCGCAGCGCAATCTGCAGGAGGTGGAGCGCAATAAGCGCGAGCGCCACACGGTGCCCTGGCGCTATGCCATTCTCCGCCTGCACGAGGCGATTGAAACCGTGGTGCCGCAGCTCAACGACGAGGACAGCCGTCGCTTCCGCCAGGGGCTCGCCCGCGTGTTTATCGATAACTACGCCGCGATCCCGCCGGAGTCCATTCGCCGCCTGCTGGCCCTGCACCGGGCGGGCATTCTGCGCATTGTGGCGCTGGGCGAGGATTACGATCTGCAGCTCGAGTCTGACCGGACGCTGATTGTCCATCATCAGCAGCGCTGTGAATTCGATGTCTTTATCGATGCCCGCGGACAGAAAGCGCTCAAAACCCGGGATCTGCCCTTTCCTTCACTGCGCCAACAGCTGCTGGCCTGCGGCGACGCTATTCCGGACGTTGGCGATGACTACACGTTGCAGGCGCCGGAGGCAGTGCGCGGCCGGGTCGCCTTCGGCGCCCTTCCCTGGCTGATGCACGATCGCCCCTTTGTCCAGGGGCTGACGGCCAGCGCCGAGATTGGCAGCGCAATGGCCCGCGCGGTGTCACAGCAGGCAACCGGCCGGCGGCGCCGTCTCTGGTTTATCGAGTAGCGGGACGTTTAAACGCAATATCCGAATAAAGGGGGGCTGGCAGGCGTGCTATAAACAGTGGCTGTTCGCCCCCGAGCAAGACCACGTCTAACATTTACGAGGTACTCATGAGTCATCTTTTTAGCGCGACGCGTATTGGTCAGTTGACGCTGGATAACCGTATCGTTATCGCCCCCATGTGTCAGTACTCTGCCGACGAGGGGAAGGCGACGTCCTGGCACCGGATCCATCTCGGGCAGCTGGCGTTCTCCGGCGCCGGCCTGTTAATTCTGGAAGCCACGGCGGTAGAGTCGGCGGGACGTATCTCGCCGGGAGATCTGGGGCTGTGGGATGATGAAACCGAAAACGCCCTGCGCGCCGTGGTGGAGGATATCCGGGCCTGGTCACCGATCCCTCTGGGGATCCAGCTGGGGCATGCCGGGCGCAAGGCCTCCTGCGCGGCCCCCTGGCAGGGTGGCCATCAGCTGGCGCTCAACCAGGGCGGCTGGCAGACCGTCGCCCCCTCCGCGGTGGCGTTTCACGACGGCGATCGCGCCCCGGCCGAGCTGAGCCATGCCGATCTGGCGCGCATCAAAGCGGCCTTTGTCGCCAGCGCATTGCGCGCCCAACGCCTGGGCTTTGAGCTGATTGAGCTGCACGCCGCCCACGGCTATCTGCTGCACCAGTTTCTCTCGCCGCTCAGCAATCAGCGCCGGGACGAGTATGGCGGTTCGCTGGAAAACCGCATGCGCTATCCGCTGGAAGTGTTTAAGGCAATCCGCGAGGCGGTGGGCAACGCCATGGCGGTGGGCGTCAGGTTGTCGGCTACCGACTGGGTCGAAGGCGGCTGGGACGGCGAGCAATCCATTCAGTTCAGTCAGCAGCTGGAAGCGCTGGGCAGCGACTATATCCATGTTTCCAGCGGCGGATTGTCGCCGCAGCAGGCAATCACCGTCGGGCCGGGGTATCAGTTGCCTTTCGCCCGCGACATTCGCGAGCAGGTAGCCATCCCGGTGATTGGCGTGGGGCTGATCACCGACCCGCAGCAGGCGGAAGCGGCGCTGGAGAATGGCGATGCCGACCTGATCGCCCTCGCCCGCGCGGTGCTCTACGATCCGCACTGGCCATGGCACGCCGCGGCCAGCCTTGGCGCCCAGGTTCGCGTACCTTCGCAATATCTGCGCTCCGAGCCGCACGGCCTGAAAGGCACCCTGCTTCCAAACCGCTGAACCCGGAACGGGCATCAAAAAGGGGTATCGTAAGATACCCCTGAGCAGGATGTTAATGCCGTTCTATGTGCCGGGCGGCGGCAACGCCTTGCCCGGCCTACAATACCCGATCATTGCGCAGCCAACTCGCCCCGCTTGCAGGCCCGCGCAAGCGCAGCGCCGTCGGGCGCGATATCAGGCTCCACGCTCTGTTTTTACGGACGGCGGCTGGCCAGGCAAACACCGCGAGTTACTGCTGGGCGGCCGGTGGCGTAGCGTTCTGTTTATCCTTCGCGATACTGTCCTGAATGGCTTTGGTTTTGCTCGCCGCTTCCGCTGAAAGCTGATTGGCATCGCCGATGGCGTTGTCTTTGATCTGACCCGCCTCTTTGACGATGCGGTCGCTTTCCTGCTTTGCGTTCTGCTTCACCGCATCGGCCTGGGCTTTCGCCTGCTCGGCGATGGCATCCGCTTTCTTGTCCGCCTCCGCCTTGATAGCGCTGGCCTGATCCTTCAGGCGATCGGCCTCGGCGTCGGCCTGGCTTTTCAAGGTATCAATTTGCTTATCCGCATCCTGCTTAATCGCCTGGGCTTTGTCCGCCGCGGCATCCTTCATCTGCTCCGCATTATCTTTGGCCTTATCCAGTTTGTTATCTACTTTCGACGCATCGTCGCAGCCAAACAGGGTCAGGCACAGTGCGGAAGCGAGCAGTGTTTTATTCCAGAGTTTCATCAGCATTCCCTTACAGGTTGAGTCATTATCCAGCCTTGTGATTTATTGCTTTAATAGCATTCACATTTTATATATAAACGCTCAGCCAGCAGAGTCAAGCCGGCGGCGTCCGCTCCAGGGTCGCCACCAGCCCCTGCAGCCAGTCGGCAAAGACCCGCACCTTGTGCGAAAGATGCCGGTGCGGATAGAGCAGCGACAGCGGCCGACGCGGGGCCGGAAAGTCCGGTAAAATTTCCACCAGCTGGCCGCTGTCGATGTAGGGCTGTAAAAAGAAGCGCATCCCCTGCAGCATCCCCAGCCCCGCCAGCCCGGCGGCGGTAAAGACTTCCGAGTTGTCCAGCACCAGCTTGCCGGGAATGGCGACCTGCCGGACGCCCTCCGGGGTCTGGAATCGCCAGGGCATAATCTGCCGGCTGCTGCTGTTCACCCAGTTCACCGCCAGGTGCGACTGCAGGTCCTCCAGCGTGGCGGGCGCCCCATAGCGCGCCAGATATTCCGGACTGGCGCAGGTGGTTAACGCCACCTCCCCCAGCGAGCGCGCCACATAGTCGCCATCCTCCAGTTCACCCACCCGCAGCAGGCAATCCAGGCCATCGCGCAGCATATCCCGGCGCACATCGGAGCTGCTGAGGACAATTTCCACCTCCGGATGGGCCTGATAAAAATCCGCCAGATGCGGGATCACCAGCAGCCGTGCAAAAGCGATCGGCATATCGACGCGTAGCTGGCCGCGTATCGGCCGGTCCGGCGCGAACGACTCCAGCAGATCGTCGGCCTGGGAGAGCAGCGGTTTACTGCGGCGATAAAACTCTTCTCCCTCCGGCGTGAGATACAGGCGCCGGGTGGTACGCTGCAGCAGCCTGACCCCGCTCTCCCGCTCCAGCTGCTGCAGCGCTTTGGTCACCGCCGGCCGGTGGATCTGCAAATTTTCCGCCGCCTGGGAAAAGCTGCCGGCGTCCCGCTGATTGTTGACGCGGTACAGCGGGTTCCGGTAATGGCCGCGGGGGGGATAACCGATGCCCGAGGGGCGCGTGCCGCTCACGCCCTCGGCGCGGAAGGCGTCTTCGCCGGTTCGGTATTCATCAGCACCGTCGAAAGCCGGGTTCCCGACTCGGTGAAAGCGAAAATTGTCGCCGCCAACGGCCTCGATCTGCGGCTGTTCCGTACCCTGCCGGACTACTACCGCGCTCTGCCCGGCAAACTGAGCGACACACTGGTGGCCATGGACCTGGCCGGCGCCTCAAAGGCCGAGCTGGCCCAGGCGATGGGCGGTCTGCGAGGAATGCGGCTGGGCATGCTGGAGGGGAATACTGATGAGGGGTATATCTCGGTGGGGGCGGGGATCGGCAATATCCATGCCATCACCTCCGTCGCCGAGGTGGTCAACCGGCTGGCGGTGTAACGCCGCCAGCCGGGGTACGGCAACCGGCGCGATCAGGCGTCGGCCACCTGCTCTACCGCCCGGGAGAACGCGTCGATGGCCAGCCCGACGTCAGCGGTGGTGACCGATTCCGCCGGGTGATGGCTGACGCCCCCCAGGCAGCGCACAAACAGCATGGCCGATGGCCAGCGCTCGGCGATGGCGATAGCGTCATGCCCTGCGCCGCTCGGCAGCGTCAGCGAACGCCCCTGCACCGCCACCACCGCCTCGCTCAGCACCGCCTGCAGCTGGCTGTCGCAGGCGGTGGCGGCGATGCGATAATACTCCTCGGCGCTGAAGCTCAGCTGGCGGCGCCCGGCAATGGCCTGCGCCTCCGCCAGCAGCTCCTCCAGCAGCGCCGCCAGTGGCGCATCCTGCGGGCCGCGAATATCCAGCGTCAGCTGCACCTCGCCCGGTATCACGTTCACCGCGCCCGGCGCACAGCGCAGGGTGCCGACCGTCGCCACCAGATTGCCGCCGCGCTGCCGGGTCAGGCTTTCCACCTGCACCATCCATTCCGCCGCCGCGGCGAGCGCGTCCTTACGATGGAGCATCGGCACCGTGCCGGCATGGCCGGCTTCGCCGGTAAAGCGGCAGTTCAGGCGGCGGGCGCCGTTAATCGCCTCCACTACGCCGAGCGCCAGACCCGCCTGCTCCAGGCACGGCCCCTGCTCGATATGCAGTTCCAGATAGGCGGCGATATCCTGCGGGCGGCGGGCGGCATGGGCGATCCGCGCCGGATCGAGCCCGGCATTCACCAGCGCCTGGGCGACGCTCACCCCGCCGGCATCGCACTGCGACAGCCAGCTTTCAGGCCAGGTGCCAGTGACGCCGCGGCTGCCAAGCAGGGTGATGCCGAAGCGGGTGCCCTCTTCATCGCCAAAACCGACGATCTCGATAGCCTTTGCCAGCCGTCGCCCCTGCTGGTGCAGACGCTGCACCACCTCAATCGCCGTCAGCACGCCGAGCATGCCGTCGTAGCGCCCGGCGTTGCGCACGGTGTCAAGATGAGAGCCCAGCAGCACCGCCGGCGCGCCCTCCTGCACGCCTTCATAGCGACCGCAGATGTTGCCGACGCTGTCGTGCCACACCATCATACCGGCGGCCTGCATCCACTGACCCACCAGCTGGTTGGCCTGCAGATGCTCCGGCGACAGATAGACCCGGGTCAGGGCGTCGGCGGTTTCGCTGAGGGCGGCCAGCTGGTCGGCGCGCGCCATTACCCGGCTGGCGGCCGCCTCTCTCTCCGCCTGCTGGCGGATGGTATCACTCATAGGTTGCCCTCGGTGCGGTAGTGATCCCAGGCCGCCTGCATCGCCGCGCCCTGGGTGGTGGTGAACTTGAGGTAGTTCAGCACCGCCTCCAGCGCACTGAGGGTCTGCATCACACAGTCTTTACGCGCGTTATAGCCCATGGTGCCAATGCGCCAGACTTTACCGTGCAGCGGGCCGAACGAGGTGCCAATCTCAATGCCGAAATCTTCCAGCATCAGCTTACGCACCTGGTCGCCGTTGACCCCGTTGGGGATCACCACCCCCAGTACGTTGTTCATTTTGTGCCGCAGGTCGCCAAAGGTCTCAAGACCCATCGCCTGGATCCCTTTCAGCAGCGCATCGCCGTGCAGCTTGTGGCGGGCGATGCCGTTGTCGAGTCCCTCCTGAAGGATCAGGCGCGCGCACTCCCGGGCGGCGAACAGCGCCGAGGTCGCTTCGGTGTGGTGGTTAAGGCGCTCCGGCCCCCAGTAATCCATCACCATCCCGAGATCGAAATAGTTGGAGTAGATCATCTCGTCGACGCCATCGTGGTGGGCGTCGGTGCGGATCCCCTGCTCAATGCAGCTGCGGCGGCGGATCGCCTCTTCCATCCGCGGGCTGAGGGTAATGGGCGAGGTGCCGGAGGGGCCGCCCAGGCACTTCTGCATCCCGGCGGACACCGCGTCCAGCTGCCAGGCGTCTGTTTCCAGCGGGTTGCCGCCGAGCGACGCGGTGGCGTCAGTATAGAACAGCACGTCGTGGCGACGACAAATCTCCCCCAACTCCGCCAGCGGCTGCAGCATGGTGGTCGAGGTATCGCCCTGCACGGTAAGCAGCAGGCGCGGGCGCACGCGCTTGATCGCGTCCTCAACCTGGTCCGGGGTAAAGACTTCCCCCCACGGCACCTCGATGGTGTGTACCTCTGCCCGGCAACGGCGCGCTATTTCGCACAGCAGGTGGCCAAACCGGCCGAACACTGGCACCAGCACCTTGTCGCCCGGACGGATCGCCGACACCAGGATCGCTTCGATACCAGCGCGGGAGGTACCGTCCACCAGCATCGTCCAGCGGTTTTCGGTGCGAAACACGCCGCGGTAGAGCGCCATCACTTCATTCATATAGTGGGTCATCGCCGGATCGTACTGCCCCACCAGCTGGCTCGCCATGGCGCGCAGCACGCGCGGGTCGGCGTTGATCGGCCCCGGCCCCATCAGCAGGCGCTGCGGCGGGTTAATTTGCGAAAACTGAGTGATATCCATCTGCCATTCCTTACGTTAGTTAAGACCGCGCACCGAGGAGATAAACTGTTTCAGTTCGGTTGTCTGCGGACTGGCGAACAGCGTTTTGCTGTCGCCCTGCTCCCAGACGCGCCCCTGATGCATAAACACCACGCGGTCGCCCACTTCGCGGGCAAAATTCATTTCATGGGTGACGAGGATCAGCGTCATGCCTTCCGCCGCCAGCTGCTCCAGCACCTTCAGCACTTCGCCCACCAGTTCCGGGTCGAGCGCCGAGGTAATTTCGTCACAAAGTAAAACCTTTGGCGACATGGCCAGCGCCCGGGCGATGGCCACGCGCTGCTGCTGGCCGCCGGAGAGGTTGGCCGGGTAGTAATCCAGACGGTCGCCGAGCCCGACCTTCTCCAGCATCCGCTGCGCCAGCTCACGGCATTCGGCCTGGGACTTCTTCAGCACCCGCCGCGGGGCCAGCATGACGTTCTCCAGCGCCGTCATGTGCGGAAAGAGATTGAAGTTCTGGAACACCATGCCGATGGAGCGGCTGATCTCCCGGGCCTGGGAATCGCGGTCGGTGATGGTCATGCCCCCCAGCTTGATGCTCCCCTCCTGGTACCCCTCCAGGCCATTGATGCAGCGCAGCAGAGTGCTTTTGCCTGAGCCGCTGCGGCCGATGATCGAGATCACTTCTCCCATGTCGATATCCAGATCGACGCCCTTCAGCACATGGTTGTCGCCGTAGTACTTCTGCATCTGATTAATGGTGATGAGAGGCATTGAATTTGTTCTCCAGATAACGGCTGTAGCGGGACAGCGGATAGCACAGAATGAAATAGCCCAGCGCCACCAGGGCAAACACTTTAAACGGCTGGTAAGTGACGTTGGTCAGCATGGTTCCCGCCTTGGTCAGCTCCACAAAGCCAATAATCGAGGCCAGCGCCGTACCTTTGATCACCTGCACGGCGAACCCCACCGTCGGCGCGATGGCGATGCGCAGCGCCTGCGGCGCCACCACCCGGTACAGGGTCTGGCCGAAGCTCAGCCCGAGACAGCGCGAGGCTTCCCACTGGCCTTTCGGCAGCGCGCGAATGCTGCCGAACCAGATATCCAGCAGAAAGGCGCTGGTGTAGAGCGTCAGGGCCACCGACGCCGCGGTCCATGCCGAGACGTCGATGCCGAACAGCGCCACGCCGAAAAATGCCAGAAACAGCTGCATCAGCAGCGGCGTCCCCTGAAACAGTTCGACGTAGCCGCGGATCAGTCGTTTTACCTGCCGTCCGCCGGTCAGGCGCAGCAGCAGCAACGGTAAGGTCACCAGCGCCCCGCCGGTAAACGCGACCAGAGACAGCAGCACCGTCCAGCGACCGGCCAGCAGCAGGTTGCGGATAATGTCCCAGTCGGTAAAGGTGGTCATCATGCCTGCACTCCCAGCCATTTACGCCCCGCCGCCATCAGCAGCTGACGCATCGCTATCGATAACGCTAAGTAGATCCCGGTGGTCACCAGATAGACCTCAAAGCTCAAAAATGTTCGCGACTGGATCAGGTTGGCGGCGAAGGTCAGCTCCTCATAGGAGACCTGCGACACCACCGACGAGCCGAGCATCACGATGATGCACTGGCTGACCAGCGCCGGATAAATCCGCTGCAGCGCCGGGGGCAGCACGACGCGAAGGAAGGTTTGCGTCCGGCTGAGTCCGAGCACGCGTCCGGCCTCCCACTGGCCTTTCGGCGTCACCTGAATGCCGGCGCGCACGATCTCGGTGCTGTAGGCCCCAAGGTTCACCACCATCGCCAGCAGCGCCGCTTCGCCGGCGGTCATTTTCAGTCCCAGGTTCGGTAAACCAAAGACGATAAAAAAGAGCTGCACCACGAACGGCGTGTTACGAATGATTTCCACATATCCGCCCCATACCCGGCTGAGGATGCCCGGGCGGCCGCTGCGGATCGCCGCCCCGAGGATGCCGATCGCCAGTCCGCCGATCGTCGCCAGCACCGTCAGCTGCACCGTCACCCACAGGCCGGCCAGCAGCTCCGGCCAATGCGGCCAGAGCTCAGAAAAATGAAGTTGCTCCGTCATCCACAGACCTTACGCGCCGAGGCTGGCAGGCAGCGGCGCTTTCAGCCACTTCTCAGACAGACCGTTGAGGGTGCCGTCCTTAATGCCCTGCTCGATGAGGGTATCCACTTTCGCCTTCAGCGCTGGTTCGTTCTTTTTCAGCCCGATAAAGCACGGCGAGTCCTTCAGCATAAAGCTCGGCACCGGCGCTTTGTCGGCGTTCTGCCGGGCGATGGCCGCCACCACCAGGTTCCCGGTGGCGACATACTGCACCTGGCCTGACAGATAGGCCGACAGAGTAGTGTTATTGTCCTCGTAGCGCTTAATCTGCGCCGCCTGCGGCGCCACGCTGGTCAGCACCATGTCTTCCACCGCCCCGCGGGTCACGCCGACGCTTTTACCGCTCAGCGCGGCCGCGTCCTTCAGCTCCGCCCCTTTCGGGCCAAACACCCCGAGGAAAAACGGCGCGTAGGCGCGGCTGAAGTCGATCACTTTCTCACGCTCAGCGTTTTTGCCGAGGCTGGAGATCACCAGGTCCACCTTATCCGTCTGCAGATACGGCACGCGGTTGGCGCTGGTTACCGGGACCAGCTGCAGCTTGAGCTTCATCGACTTCGCCAGATAGCGCGCCATGTCGATGTCATACCCCTGCGGCTGCAGGTCGGTCCCCACCGAGCCGAATGGCGGAAAATCCTGGGGTACGGCAATGCGGATGACGCCGCGTTTTTCAATATCCTGGAGCTGGTCAGCCTGAGCGGCGGAAACAGACGAAAGGAGACAAGCGGCCCCGGCCAGTGCGATCAACAGTTTCTTCATGATGTTTACCCGTTACGTTAGCATGAAACAAAAGATTCTTTGAATCTGTTTTTGCAACTAATGTGCCAGATACGGTCGATGCGCGGGTTGGCGAGGAATTAAGGCAAAAAGTGAGAACGGACAGGGAGTAAGGAGCGGAAGAGTAAAAATCGACGGCGCCAGAACGCGGAACCAAATGCACCATATTGATGCACAGCACCACGCTGGCGCCCCATCAGCGTTGTTCCAGCTCGTCCAGCTGCTGATAAAGCGTAGCGATATCGTGTATCCGCGGACGACCGCTGTCGAGCGTTTCATGCAGAAAGGCATTGGCCAGCAGATTGATCAGACTGTTGACCGAGGCATAGCTGTCGTAAGCCGAGACGCTGTCCAGCGGCGCGCAGAGCTGCCAGCGGGAGAGCGGGAACAGGCTGTGGGCCTGCGGCTCGCACATTAACAGAACCGGCACCCCGTCGCGCTGCAGCTGCTGCAGCAGCGGGCGCACGATCCGCGGCCGCCGGCGAAACGCCATCATCACCACCAGGTCATCGGCGGTCAGGTCGACCAGCTCTTCGCTGAGGCTCTGCCCCGGCTGGGGCAGCACCAGCACCTGACCGCGAGCCTGCAGCAGCTGCTGGCGCAGGTGTAGCGCCGCCGGATAGGCATTGCGCATGCCAATCACCACAATGCGGCGCGCGGCCACCATCGCCGTCAGCGCCTCGGCGAACTGGTGAGCGTCAAGGGCATTGACCCATTGGGTGAGGTTCGCCATCTCCTGCTTATAATGACGCGCCAGCAGCGTGTTACCCTGCACCGCGTCGCGCTGGTCGGTCAGCGGCATTCCGCTCTGTCGCAGGGTGCGCAGTTCATCGCGCATGTCCTTATATTTGTCATAGCCCAGGCGCTTGAACAGCCGGCTGACGGTGGCTTTCGACACGCCGCTCAGCTGCGCCAGCTCGGCGCTGTTGTAGCTTATCAGGTCATCAAAGTGGTCAAAGATGAAATCCGCCACCCGCTGCTCCTGCGGCGACAGCGAGGCGTATTGCCCTTTCAGTCGTTCATCGAGTTGTTGCATAGCGCCCCTGTAACTTTCGTTTCATCATCCATCCCTCATCATACTGTATCTGCTATGCCTTACACATAGCGTGCCAGCGGGAAAATTCCGGTCATTGTTTTTATCAATGAAACGAAACGTTCAGAGATGGAACAGCTTTTGCAGTGTTCTGCGGGTGATTCGTTCAGAAAGGATAATTTATGCACAGTAGCAACGTTTCGACCCACGGCATGGCGGTCGCTCCCCACCACCTCGCCAGCCAGAGCGCGCTGGCCATCCTGCGCGAGGGCGGCAGCGCCATTGAAGCGATGGTGGCTGCCGCCGCGGCCATCGCCGTCGTCTATCCGCACATGAACGGCCTGGGCGGGGATGGTTTCTGGCTGATCGTGCCTCCCGAGGGGGATCCCATCGCCATTGACGCCAGCGGTGCGGCCGGCTCGCTGGCCACCCTCGAGGCCTATGCCGGTCAGCGGCATATCCCCCACCGGGGGCCGCAGGCTGCGCTGACCGTCGCCGGCACCGTCAGCGGCTGGGACGAGGCGCTGCGAATTTCACGGGACTTAACCGGCCGCGCGCTGCCGGTGGCGCGCCTGCTGGCCGATGCTATCGGTTATGCCGAAGACGGCATTCCGGTCACCGCCTCCCAGGCCCATGCCACCGCCAGCAAACTGGAAGAGCTGCGCCACCAGCCGGGCTTCAGCGAAACCTGGCTGGCGGCAGGCGAGCCCCCCCGGGCCGGCAGCCGCTTTCGCCAGCCCGCCCTCGCCGGAACCCTGCGCATGCTGGCCAGCGACGGTCTCGACAGTTTCTATCGCGGCCCGCTGGCCGAACGTCTCGCCCAGGGGATGGCCGCGCTGGGGATGCCCGTCACCCTCGGCGACCTGCAGGCCCACCGCGCCCGGCGCCCGGCGCCGCTGACGCTTCAGCACCGGCAGGGCACGCTGTGGAACCTTGCCCCACCCACGCAGGGGCTGGTGTCGCTGGCGATCCTCGGCATCACTGACCGTCTGAACATGGCCGACGCCGACGAGGCGCAAACGGTGCATCGCATCGTCGAAGCCACCAAGCGGGCGTTTGCCCTGCGCGATGCGCATATCACCGATCCGCGCCATCTGGATGTCGACGTTCAGCAACTGCTGACTCCGGAGGCGCTGCAGCCGCTGGCCGACAGCATCGACGAGGCCAGCGCTTCGCCCTGGGGCGGCGGCAAAGGCCCGGGCGATACCGTCTGGATGGGCGTCGTGGATAACAGCGGCCTGGCGGTGTCATTCATTCAGAGTATCTATCACGAGTTTGGCAGCGGCGTGGTGATCCCGGACACCGGGATCGTCTGGCAAAACCGCGGGGCGGCCTTCAGCCTCGATCCGCAGCATCTTCTGGCGCTGGCGCCAGGCAAACAGCCGTTCCATACCCTCAACCCCGCCGCGGCGCGCCTGAACGATGGCCGGGTGATGGTCTATGGCTCGATGGGCGGCGACGGTCAGCCGCAGACCCAGGCGGCGCTGTTTACCCGCTATATCCTGCAGGGGGCGCCGCTGCAGGAGAGCATCTCCCGGCCGCGCTGGCTGCTGGGCCGCACCTGGGGCCAGTCCTCGGATTCACTGAAGCTGGAGGGACGCTTTGCCTCCGCCTGCATCGCTCGCCTGCGCGAGCTGGGGCACGAGGTGGAAGTGCTGGCCGATTTCAGCGAGGCGATGGGCCACGCCGGGGCCATTGTCCGCCATCCCAACGGCCTGCTTGAAGGGGCTACCGATCCACGCAGCAACGGCGCCGCCGCCGGATACTAAGGAGCAGACCATGACCACACAGCCAGACTGGAGCGAGTATCTGACGCAAATGACCCACCTGTTGCGCCTGGAGCTGGATGCGCCGCGCCGTGAGGAGCTGGAGCGCCAGTTTGCCCGCATCGCCGCCATGGCGCAGCCGCTGATGGACTATCCCCTCGGGCCGCGCGACGACATTGCGGGGGTGTATAAAGCATGACACTTCACCATTTCACCATCGCCGAGATCCAGCGTGCGCTGCACGAGGGCGAACTGAGCGCCCGGGAGATCGCCCGTCAGACGCTGGACGATATCGCCCGCGTGAATCCGCAGATCAACGCCTGGACCGAGGTCACCGCCCAGCGCATGCTGGCGGAGGCCGACAGCATCGACGCCCTGCGCCGGGAAAAGCGCCCCCTGCCGCCGCTGGCGGGCATTCCCTACGCGGTGAAAAATCTGTTTGATGTCGCCGGGCACACCACCCTCGCCGGCGCGGAACTGCTGAGCGACCGGCCGCCGGCAGCCAGCGACAGCTGGGCGGTGCGCCAGCTGCATAGCGCCGGCGCCATGCTCAGCGGGATGCTCAATATGGATGCCTACGCCTACGGCTTCACCACCGAAAACAGCCACTATGGCGCGACGCATAACCCGCACGATCTGTCGCGGATCGCCGGCGGATCTTCCGGCGGTTCGGCCGCGGCGGTGGCGGCCGGGCTGGTCCATTTCAGCCTCGGCAGCGATACCAACGGCTCGATCCGCGTCCCCGCGTCGCTGTGCGGGATCTTTGGCCTGAAACCCACTTTCGGCCGCCTCTCCCGCTCCGGCAGCCATCCGTTTGTCGCCAGTCTGGATCATATTGGTCCCTTTGCCCGCCGGGTGGCCGACCTCGCCGCGGTGTATGACGCCCTGCAGGGGCGCGATCCGGCCGATGACTTTCAGGCCGATAAAGCCAGCGAGCGCACCGGCAACCTGCTGGAGCGCGGGCTGGAGGGTCTGCGCTGCGCCCGGCTGGGGGGCTATTTCACCACCTGGTGCGATGACGACGCCCGGGCGGCCGTGGATCGGGTCGCCCACGCGCTGGGCGCCGACAGCGAGCTGCAGTTCGCGGATGCCGCCCTGGCCCGCTCGGCGGCCTTTATCATCAGCGCCAGCGAAGGCGGCAATCAGTATCTGCCGGATCTTCGCCACTCGCCCGAGCGCTTTGAGCCTCACTCCCGCGAGCGGCTGCTGGCCGGGGCGATGATCCCCTCCGCATGGTATCTGCAGGCCCAGCGCTTCCGCCGCCATGCCCGTCAGGCGATGAAATCCCTGTTCAGTCAGGCCGATGTGCTGATCGCCCCGGCCACCCCATGCAGCGCCACGCTGATTGGCGCCGAGGAGATGGTGATTAACGGCCAGCCGCTGCCGGTGCGCGCCAGCATGGGAATGCTGACGCAGCCGATCTCCTTCCTCGGGCTGCCGGTGGCGACCGTGCCCCTGCGTACCGCCAGCGGCAAGCCGATTGGCCTGCAGCTGATTGCCGCGCCGTTTAACGAACAAGCCTGTCTTCGCGCCGCGCGGGCGCTGGAAGCGATGGGCATTACCGATGCCCGAGTGGCGGAGAGTGCAGCATGATCAATCTGGATAATATAGACCGCCCGGCGATCCTCGCCGAGGTGACGGCGGCGTTTTATCAGTATGAAGAGGCGCTGGTAAGCAATAACATCGAGGCGCTGGATGCGCTGTTCTGGCACGACCCGCGCACCGTACGGCTGGGAGCCGGCGAAAATCTGTATGGCATCGAGGCGATCCGCGCCTTTCGCGCCGCCCGCCCCGCCGCCGGTCTGGCCCGCGATCTGCGCCATACCATCATCACCACCTTTGGCGCGGACATGGCGGTGTGCAGCACCGAGTTCACCCGCGAAGGCAGCGCCCGCCCTGGACGCCAGCAGCAGACGTGGGTGCGTTTTCCCTATGGCTGGCGGATTGTCGCCGCCCAGGTCAGTCTGATGGACTGAGGGGAACAATACCGATTATGGCCAGGTGGATACCGTCTCCCCTGGCCATTCCCGGACCGGTAAAAATAGAGTGATTGACGATGGTCAGGATGATTGAGGGCTGCTGAACCAGCAGAGAGTCTTGCGCTGAAAAGGTCATTTCTGCCGCAGGCCTGTCAGGCAGCACCAGTCATTACACTTTGCCAAGCAGGATATTTAACATACGGCGCAAGGGTTCCGCCGCGCCCCATAACAGCTGATCGCCCACCGTCAACACCGAGTAGATCGGCTCATTATTTAGCGACATTTTCTTGTAGCGGCCAATACCCACCTGCAGCGAACCGCTAATAGCAGCCGGGGTCAGTTTACTGACACTCTCTGGCTTATTATTGGGGATATAGTTTACCCACGGATGGGAATGGGTCACTAACTCTGCGAATTCCGTTTCGCTGACCTCACGTTTAAGTTTAAGGGTAATGGCAGCGCTGTGGCAGCGGATCACGCCGACCCGAATACATAAACCATTAACCGGGATGGTGCCGGGCGCAAGGCCAAGTATTTTATTGGTTTCCGCCTCCCCCTTCCATTCTTCGCGGCTATTTCCATCGCCTAAATCGCTGTCGATCCATGGAATAATGCTGCCCATCAGTGGGACGCCAAAATTCTCCACCGGCATGCCGGCGCTATTAATCAGCTCACTCACTTTATTGACTAAAGGCAGCACGGAACCTGATGCCGCCAGTTCGTCAGCGGACAAATGCTGGCTGATGTACGCGCTTTGCGCGATCAATTCCCGCACCTGTTTAGCGCCCGCCCCGGAGGCAGACTGATAGGTCATGACGCTCATCCATTCGATCAGATCAGCCTTGATCAGCCCGGCCAGCCCCATCAGGCTCAGCGTAATGGAGCAGTTGCCGCCGACAAACAGTTTCACTCCTGCTTTCACCGCACGATCGATATTATCGCGATTGACCGGGTCGAGAATAATGCAGGCGTTCTCATCCATTCGCAGCGCCGAAGCGGCGTCGATCCAGTACCCTTGCCAGCCAGAGTGAATTAACGCCGGATAGATGGCTTTGGTATAATCCCCGCCCTGACAGGTGATGATAATATCCATTTCGGCGAGGGCGCTAAGGGAATTCGCATCTTTCAGTCTGTCGCTTTTACCATTAATAACCGGGCCCGCGGCACCCGCACTGGAGGTACTAAAAAAATGCGCTGAAATATCGTCGAAATCATTCTCTTCGATCATTCGCTGCAACAATACTGAGCCAACCATGCCCCGCCAGCCAACAATACCCACCTGCTTCATTTATTTAACCTTAAAAAGTTATGAGAATATTAATTTGCCTTCGCCATACCTTATATCGTATCCCCCAATAAAGGTCATTACCCACCACATCGATTTCTATGATTATTAAAATGTTTCATCTGCCATCAGCGGTTTTTATCTCTTATTACGGTAAAGCAGAAATAAGCAGGCGGCGGAGACTGTCCCGCTTTCAGCATTCAAAGGAAGAAATGACGTAGCGGAACGCCAGCGGTTGCTCCCCTGACAGTTATCAAGAGTAACTTGCATTTTGATAGTGACTATGTCAATTTGCTGGCAACAGCCACCTGCTCCCTGGACCGCCCATGAAAAATGAACCGCTTTGCCACGCTCCCTGCCCCATCGCCCGTAGCCTGGGCCGCATCGGCGACAGCTGGAGCATCATGATCCTGCGCGACGCCTTTGCGGGCTTTACCCGCTTCGACGAATTTCAGAAAAGCAGCAACGTCGCGCCCAATATTCTGTCGCGCCGCCTGAAGGCGCTGGTCGACGACGGGCTGCTGGAGAAGGTCTGCTATAGCAGCACCCCGCCGCGCTACGAATACCACCTCACCCCGCGCGGCCGCGATTTCCGCATGGTGCTGCTGGCGCTGGCGGAATGGGGTAATCGCCACTTCGCTCCCGAAGGCCGTCAGATGCAGCTGGTGGAAACCGCCACCCAGCGCCGCGTGGAGCCAGTCATGGTGGATAAAGCGACCGGGGAAGAGATTATTCCGGGTAAATACGCCATGGTGCCGGGCCCCGCCGCCTCGCCGCTGATGAAATATCGTCATGAATATCTGCTGCGCAAACGCGAAGGCGATAGCGGGCAAAAATTCCAGCCTGAACCTTACAGAGATGCCAGCAATGAATCCGACCAGTAAGAAAAGCGTCGTCGTTCTGGCGGCCATCTGAATAACGCCAGGATTTTGTTCAGCGCAGCGCGGCAAACTTCGCCACGCGGGGATCTCGCCGGATGCCGCGCTGGCGCTGCGGGAGGCGCGAACCCAGGCATTTTCCGATGCGTTATACCTCATCATGATGGGTTTTTTACTTGCCGCGCTGCTGGTTCCCTTGATGAAAAAGCCGCCGGCACACTGATACTACAGGAGAGTTAACTATGGGCGTTTCCGTTAAACGCATTGTCGTCACCGGGATGGGGATTGTCAGCCCGCTGGGCTGCGGCGTACAGCACGTCTGGCAGTCGCTGCTGGCAGGTAAATCAGGGATCACCCGACTCAGCGAGCAACTGGTCGCGGATATTCCCTGCAAAGTGGCCGGCCAGGTGCCGTCCATTGACAGCGATCCGCTGCACGGCTTCGACCCGCTGGCGACCATCCCGGCGAAAGAGCGCAAAAAGATGGATCGTTTTATCGAGTTTGCGCTGGTCGCCGCGCGTGAAGCGCTGACTCAGGCCGGTTGGTCGCCGGCATCTGCGGCCGAACAGGAACGCACCGCCACGGTGATCGCCACCGGGATCGGCGGGTTCAGCGAGATCGCCAATGCGGTACATACCACCGATGAGCGCGGGCCGCGTCGCCTCTCCCCGTTCACCATTCCCTCTTTTCTGGCCAACCTGGCCGCCGGGCATGTGTCTATCGCTCACGGTTTCCGGGGCCCCATCGGCGCGCCGGTCACCGCCTGCGCGGCGGGCGCCCAGGCCATTGGCGATGCGGCGCGGATGATCCGCAGCGGCGAGGCGGATATCGCCCTCTGCGGCGGCGCGGAAGCGGCAATACATCGCGTTAGCCTTGCCGGGTTCGCCGCGGCAAGGGCGCTCTCCAGCGCCTCCAGCGACCAGCCGGAAGCCGCTTCCCGCCCCTTTGACCGCGACCGCGATGGATTTGTGATGGGAGAAGGCGCCGGGCTTATCGTGATCGAGTCGCTGGAGCACGCGCTGGCGCGCGGCGCCACGCCGCTGGCCGAGCTGGTGGGCTACGGCACCAGCGCAGATGCTTATCACCTGACCGCAGGCCCGGAAGACGGTAACGGCGCGCGTCGGGCCATGGAAACCGCCCTTCGCCAGGCCGGAGTGACCGCTGGAGAGATTGACCATATCAACGCCCACGCCACCTCGACCCAGGTCGGCGATAAAGGCGAGCTGGCGGCGATTAAAACGCTGTTTGGCGCCCATCCCGTCGCCATTACCTCGACGAAATCCGCCACCGGCCATCTGTTAGGCGCGGCAGGCGGGATTGAGGCCATCTTCACCATTCAGGCGCTGCGTGACCAGGTGGTGCCGCCGACGCTGAACCTGCATCACCCCGATGAAGAGGCGGCAGGTCTTAACCTGGTGGCGCTGGAGGCCCGCCCGCAGAAGATGCGCTATGCGCTGTCGAACGGTTTTGGCTTTGGCGGGGTTAACGCCAGCCTGCTGCTGAAACGCTGGGAATAATCGTCAACTCCCCCGCCGGCGCGGGCTGGCGGGGGAGCTCCACCCGGACACCCTACGCTGTCGCTGGTGTCACTTGTCCACCTTGCTCCTGTGTTCTCTGCTGAAGCCGAAAAATTCGCTACCAACGCTGAAGCCGGGTGAGCGGCCCCTTTCTCTTAAGGTCAAAAAATGGGAGCCACTGACGCGTTGCTGCGAAAACGGGTGCGTTAGGGTTTTGGCGTCCTGCAGACCAAAACCGATGTTAATGACGAAGACCTGAGCTTATGTGTTAGCGTTTTCCTGCTGCCTGGGGGGTATCGCCGTTGCGACTTTTGACCTGCTGCTGGCGTAAATAAAGAACAGCGCAATACCCAGGCAGACAATGGCGCCGATTCGGCTCAGCGAGAATGGAATCGCCGCATTGCCCAGCCAGCCGAAGTTATCGATCAGCATGCTCATGGTTAACTGGCCAAAAATGACGGCGACCGTAGCCACTGCTGCGCCAATACGCTGCACGGCCAGCACCATAATGACGATATACGGCACGCCAAACATTGCGCCCAGCAGTTGCCATTTAGGCACATCCATCAGCGTCAGGGTGTGTTTGGGTTCGAAGAAGAAGATCAGCAATCCCGTCACCAGCGCGCCGACAGAAAATGTCAGGAACGCGCTTTTGAATACGCCGACCTTGCTGCCCAGCTGGCCATTGATAGCCGCCTGGATACTCAGCATGGCGCCACCGGCGACGGCGAGAAGAATCATGATAATTGTCATAACGTTCCTTTACCCCTGGGCAACCATAACCAGCGCTGCAATGATAAAAATCAGCGCAATGATACGTTTACTGTCAATTTTCCTGTGCGATGTACCGAGCAGGCCGAAGTGATCAATCATCAGGCTTTTGAAAACCTGGCCTGCCAGAATGCCGATCATCGTCATGGCGATGCCGATTGCCGGCGTTACCACGGTGAGGATGATGACGTAAATCGGCCCAAGCACGCCGCCAAGCAGCTGCCACCCTGGTTGCGCAAAGAATGACGGGCTGTTGCGCGGGCTGAAAAAAAGCATCAGCAGAAAGGTCAGCGCCGCACCCACGCCGAATATGCTGAAGGTAGCCCAGAGGTCACCGACCTCCCCACCCAGTGGCCCGAGCAATCCTGCCTCTATGGACAGTCCCATGCCTCCGGCAATGACGATAAAAATCAATATGAGTTGCATAGCAATCAGTCTCCCGTTGTTCAGGCGGAGAAGATTACGACTTAACATAGATGAGAAAAATGCCATAATGAGATAAACACCTGTGCAGGATATGCATTAATGAATGAACTCGGGAACATCAGTATTCGCGCCCTGCTGATTTTTATAGACGTTTATGAGACGCAGAATTTCTCTGTGGTCGCTCGGCGGGAAGGGATATCAGCCTCTCAGGTTTCGCGCGTCATCCATCAGATGGAGGATGTGCTCGGGCAGCAGCTTTTTTACCGCAATACCCGGGCGATAATTCCGACGGAAAGCGGCCATCTTTTTATCCGCTATGCGCGAGCCATGACTGGCAGCATGGAGGAGGCGCGGCGGGAACTCAACGAGAGAACGCTTGAGCCTTCCGGAATGGTGCGCATAAACGCACCGGTGTTCTTTGGACAGCGCCATGTCGCCCCCGCGTTACCCGGCCTGACGGCGCGATATCCGAAGCTCAGCATTGAGCTTACCCTGACTGATGATTACATCGATCCGCACCGCGAGCCGGCTGACGTAATTTTCCGCATTGGCGTGCTGACGGATTCCGCATTTCATGCGCGCGTGTTTGGCCAGCAGTTCTATCATCTTGCCGCGTCACCGGATTACATCCGCCGGCACGGCATGTTGGGATCACCCGAAGAGCTGGCGCGGCATAAATGCCTGGTCTATCGCGGTTCGTCAGGACCAAACCAATGGCTGCTGCGCAGGCACGGAGAGGAATGGGTGCACTACCCCGTCTCGCCCCTGATGTCATCGAATAATGCTGAAACTCTGCTGATTGCCGCGCTCGGGGGGATGGGGATTGTGCTGTTTCCTGACTGGCTGATTGGAGACCGGCTGAAGCGCGGCGAGCTTGTCGAACTGCTGCCGGAGCTGGATACGTCCATAAAAACGGAGCCACAGCATATCGCGGCAATCTATCCGAATGCCCGCCACCCTCCTCTGAATGTTCGGGCGATTATCGATTACTACCTGGACGCGTTCGGTTCACCGCTTTACTGGCAGTCTGACTAAGACAGGCGATGTTATTGATCGTCCTGACGTTAATTTCCGTTTTTGGCACAGAGCGAATGCGTTAAATGCGCTTAAGGTCCGTTTTGAGCGAAGACCGGACGACGCTATCTAAAGAAGGGTTTCGCTGATAATGTCAGGACCGCTCAGGTTAAAAAAGGTATAACTTTCTTTTCATTGACGATAACGAAGGAATTTTCATGGTTGAGGTTGAGGAAATAAAAAGGAAATATCCGGGCGCAGGGGCCTGGCAAATGGGTGACAGTCCGGAACTGGCAAGCGAGCTTGCGGAGCTGATTAAAAAAGGGATCAAAACAGCTTCTTGCGGATCTTTTGCCTCTTATCAGCAGGAAGCGTCTGCCCCGAGGATTGGGGATTATAACATTATTCTTGATGGCCAGAATGTTCCAGTTTGCGTGATCAGACTGGTTTCGATGCAGCTGGTGCGTTTTTGTGATGTGACTGAAGCATTCGCCCGCAAAGAGGGTGAAGGCGATTTAAGCCTTGAATACTGGCAGCAAGAGCATCAGCGTTTTTTCATTCGTGAAGGTCATTTTTCTGAGGATATGGAGTTGATCGCAGAAGAGTTTGAAGTGGTTGAGGTGCTGTGAGACAAGGTTAACGGGCTGACGTTTTATCAATCGCCTTTGATAACAATATTCGATGCTGGCGCGGAGCGGAAAAGCTATCGAGCAAAAGGTCTGCAGTACGCGAGGCGCAAACGGTCAAAAGGAGTTAGAAAAAGCCCCCTTTCATAAACAGAAGGCTACTTGGTTCGCTTATTTCACGGTTTCAATTTTCGGCGGCTGCCAGGTCCCGTCCAGAATCGACTGCTCACCCCAATAAGCGCGAATATACAGTGATAACTTACCGTCCGGTGCCGGCAGCCAGTTATTCACCTTATCTTCTGCTGGGCGCTTTTTGCTCACGTAGAGGGTTAGAGAACCGTCTTCGTTATACTTCAGGTTTTTATTTTTCGTCCCCAGCGAATAACGGTTCAGCTCATTTGGGCTAAACAGATGTTTGCTGTTATACAGCGTGAGTGACCAGAAACCTTTCACCGGCGGCAGCTCGCCTTTCGGGAAGGTTACCGTGTAATCATGGTCGCCTGAAAGCTGGTTACCGGCGGCATCATTGTCGGTATAGAAATACTGCGTTTCGTCAGGCTTGTTGTCGAACATATTGGATTTCGACGTGCCGGTACGGTTGTAGTAATCCACACCAAACTCGGCGTTATTTTTGGAACGGTTCCAGCCGTTGCCGGCGGGCACGCCGTTGTTCTTCCATTTAAAGAAATCCGCGATGACGGTTTTGTCCGTCGCGACGGCGGTTTCGTCCATCCATTTACGGATTTCCGGGTTTTTCTTGCCCGCTTCTACCAGATGACGGAACTGGGCATACATCGCCTCTTCCCCCGGCAGCGGCGGCACTTTTTCCAGCACGTTAGCGAACTGGTCAAAGAATTTTTCCGGAACGACCCAGCGTGTCTCACCGGCGCTTGGATCTGGCTTATCGCCGATTGCCGGGATTTTGGAATATTCATAGGATTTCATCTTGCCATCAAATTGACTTAACGGGTAAGTCATCACTTCTTTGATAGGCGCCTGAATGGCCTTGCGATCTTCCGGGGTATCATCCATCTGGATACGAGGTATGACGTTCGCCATTTCGGTTGAAGATTGAATCACGCCGTTAAAGCCTTTGGGCGTTTCGCCTTTCCAGTTAGGGCCAACGAGCAAATAGAAACCGGGTTTGGTTCCATAGGGCTTACCCACATTGCCAATTTGATCGGTACGGGCATCATAGATGGCATAGACCCAGAATCGATCGCCAAAATCCGGCACCTGAATAACGATCGGCTCTTTGTCCAGCTCAAAGAAACCAAGGCCGTAGGCCACGTCCTGGTTCGGGCAGGTGACGAAGGTCTCTTCCGGTTTGATGTAGTCGGTGAGCATGCTCAGCTGGCCCATCGGCGCGACCGGTACCATCCCTCCGTTCAGCGCCGGGTATGGCGCTTTGGTAATAGTTTCACGGCGGTTGAACTGGTTAACCATCGGCCAGCCCCAGATGTAGGCCTGCTGCGCAATGGCCTTTACATAGCTCTCCGGCATGGTGACGTCCGGCGACGGTTGCGTCAGCTCAGCAAATTTAGTCGGATGCGGGATCGTCAGCGGCGCGCTCTGGGCAAAGGCGCCGGCGCTTAACGTCAGAGCAGTCAACATCGCCAGGTGTTTCATTTTCAATTTCATTTTCTATCTCGCTGTTATTTATTGGTCTGAACCAGATCGTCCGGCACCCAGGTCTGGTCATAAAAACCATCTTCGGTACCGTAAAGTCGTAATGCCACGAGGAAGTTGCGGCCGGAAACGGTTTTAATAAACGCGCTGTCGGCTACGCCATCCGGTTTATTCGGCCCAAACCACAGGTCGATAGAGCCGTCCTGGTTTTTGGGAATGTTGTAATAGCCGTTGGTCGACGGTAGCAATTGGTCGGTTTCCGGCATGGTCCCGTCGGTAATGTTATAGGCGGTGACCGCCCAGAACAGCGCCGCCGGCGGGTTCGGCGGCAGGTGCAGCTTGTAGGTATTGCCGCCGTCGAGGAACTTACCGGTATTGTCTTTGGTGGCGAACGGATATTTAGAACCGGCGCCGGTGGTATGCATTACCATCGCCGCCGCGCTGGAGTAAGCAATCTGGAAGAATGCCGCACGCTGGTTGGCATCGAGCGTGCCGTACTGCATCCACTCAGCGGTCGCGCCAGCCCAGGAGGTTTCCCACTGGCGGTCTTTATAGTAGAGCTGGCGCTGATCGTCACGGCCCACCTGGCGACGCGCAAGGATCATCCGTGGCGCGGTCTCGACGGCCTTTTTCAGCATCTCCTGCTGCTTCGCGGTCGGGTTAAACGGTTTGCCTTTCACCATCCCAATGCTCAGTAACGCGCTGCGCGTTTCCTCCGGGATGGCCGTCAACGGCTCATAGTCCACGAAGGCTTTCAGCTTCTGCCAGTAGCTGGCGTCGGTCGGGTACATCATATTCACGCGCTTGCCGCTGGCGTCCGGGAACTGCATCGGTTTGACTTCTTTTTCGACATCCCACAGCGGATAGACACGGGTGGTTTCCGCGTTTTTCACCGCAGGGACCGGGTCTGGCTTACCGTCGCCTTTGCCCATAATAGTTCTGAAGAACAGGAACACATTGTAGGTAGAGGATTTAAACGCGTAGTACCCCTGAGGCACCGGCCCTTCGTAATCCGGCGGTAACAGCAGATACAGCCCGCCGCGGGCGCGATCCGGGCCAATAGCGCCCACGTCAGTGATCGTTTTCTGGAAAAAGTCGGTAAACATGCCGATCACGTTCGGCGGCGCTTTGATGACCAACGGGCCGGTCTCTTTCAGATCCAGATAGCTCATCGAATAGATAACGTCGCCGTTCGGAGTTGGCACCACTGCGCGACTGTCCATGCGCTCTTTCCAGACAGGCAGGACGTTATAGCCTTTGCCGAATGCCGCTTCCGAACCGTCGCGCAGGCCAATGGTGTTGAGCAATGGCAATGTCTGAATATAGGCCTGGATTGCATCCTGATAGTAAAGTTCGTCGCTCAGCGACTGCGCCTCCTCCTGAGGAAGCCAGTTACCGTTATTTTGGCGAGAACACCGGATAGCGCCAGACGGGGCTTTGCGCGATGGCGACCACACTCACCGGAAGACATTGCAGATGTGGATCGCTGGTCTATGCTCAGAAAAACAGGGGAACTGCCGCTCGGCGGGTTGCTTGAATAATAATGATAATTTCACATTACTCGGTGGTGGGTATGAATAAGCTTGTGCTCGCAATTGTCTCGACGATGTTATCGATTATCTCGTTTTCTTCTCTTGCTGCAGAACCCCGTCAGGAACCCACCGACGCAGAGCGAGCCCGTACGGTTTATATCTTCCATCAACCCATTGTGATGCTGCAGGCGAAATTTGGTCTCACCACGCCGGAAGAGCGGGTTTTGCGTATTCGAAATACCTTACGTGGCTTCACAAAGGCGGATGTCAGTGAACCGCTAAAAATCATTCCTGTGACGCGCTATAACCAGCAGGGCCGTCTTATCGTGATGAATGGCAAACCGATTATGTTGCTGACTCAGGCCGATCTGGACGAGGGGGACGATCTCACCCTGGATCAGGCCGCACAGCGCGTGCTGGCCCGCATGGAAACGCAGCGCACAGCGCTTCGCGATCAGTATGACACCGGCTGGCTGGTGCTTTCCGGTATTAAAACGCTGGCGGGATTGCTGGTTTTAGCGGGCTTTTTCTACGGTGCATGGCGCGCGTACCGCTGGGTTAGCCGCTATTTCCGTCGCCGCGTGGTGGAAAACCGAAGCAAAATTCCGCAAAGCTGGCGGCGATATATCGGCGTTGTGGAGGCTCGATTATTCGCTCTGCTGATGATTATTCTCGCTATTTTTGCCTTTTACGCATGGCTGAGCTGGGCTTTTGGCATGTTCCCCTGGACTCGCGTCTGGGCAACGTCGTTGGGTGACTGGTCGCTGCGCGTCATTCGTCAGATTGCCTTATCCATCGTTTCATCGTTACCCGGCTTGCTGATTGTGTTGATTATTTTCCTGATCACCGCCTTCATTCTTAAGCTGCTTAAGATGGTACTTAATCAGGTTGAAGCGGGGCGCATGCAGTTTCCGGGCCTGCACCCCGAAACAGTTGGCGCGACCCGCAAATTGATTTCAGTGATGGTGTGGTTATTTGCGTTGTCTGCCGCCTACCCGTTTTTACCGGGGGCAAATTCACTGGCGTTTAAGGGCATCAGCGTCTTCTTTGGCCTGATGTTAACGCTGGGGTCGGCGGGGGTGATGAACCATGCCATGAGTGGCCTGGTGCTTATCTATTCCCGCGCGCTGCGCAAAGGGGATGTCATTCGCGTGGCGGATAATGAAGGCAAAGTCAGCGAAATAGGCATGCTCGCCACCAAAATTATCACCCGCGAAAACTACGTGGTCACCGTGCCTAACGCGGTGGTGGTCAGCGGCAAGATCACCAATCTCAGCGCGCAAAATAACGATGGCAGCATCAATTTAACCGTCAGCGTTACTATCGGCTACGACACCCCCTGGCGGCAGGTTCACGCCATGCTTGAGCTGGCAGCCAAACGGGCAACATGTGTTGACCTGACGCGCCCGCCGGTGGTGCGTCAGCTGGAGCTGATGGACTGGTATATCGCCTATGAACTTCAGGTCCGGCTATTACCGGAGCAGTCACTGGCCGTCGCGCGCAACGAACTGCACAGCAATATTCAGGATGTTTTCAATGAGTTTAACGTTCAGATAATGTCGCCGAACTTTGTTATGCAGCCTGAAGGCAGCGTAATGGTTGCAAAAGAGAACTGGTATGCCGCCCCCGCCGCTCCGTCAGACGGGAAAAATTCGCTTTAATGGCTGAGAACCGGCAGAGGACACATGAAACAATCGACATGGCTTTGTCTGGCAATGTGCCTTACCACAAAAACTCAGACAAGCGCCCTGTATTTCTACGAAATGGCGACCGAAGACACCGCGCTGGCAGGCCGCCCGTGCACAGGATTACAGGGGTAAATATCATTCTCTTCCCCAGGGATTTTACGGTGATTCTGTTTTTCGCTGATGGCTCCCCTGCCATCCCCTCTTTGTCGTGCAAAATATCCGAACGGCTGCGATGAGCAAAAAGCGGATATGGTTTCCCGGTTTAAGGCACAAAATCGCGCGGCGTTGAATCAAGAATGGAACGAAAAGCAGCAGTAAATGCCGCCGGGCATGAGAAACCAAGCTGGTAAGCGACCTGTTTGATTGGAACGCCGTTCGCGAGAAGATCCAACGAAGCGCAAATTCTGGCTCTCTGCTTCCATGTTCGAAAACTAAAGCCTGTATCCTTCATAAACAATCGGGAAAAGGTCCGTTCCGACATGGCCGACATAAAAGCCAGCTCGCTCAACGATGCTTCCCAGCGCTGATTGACCAGTAGCGATCTGACCGCGCTAAATAATCGCTCATCATTCGGCATGGGTAGCGCCATCGTTAAAGGTGGCGCCTCGCTGAGAATTTCCAGAAGCAACAACGCTATCTTCCGTTGAATCGGTCTGGCGTAGTCCTCACTGAACAGCCCTGCGATAAGCTCTTTGACTAACGGCGTAGCCGTGATCACATGCACCTGTTGACTCTTCGTAAAGCTCATACATTCTGCGATAAGGCTACTGCTGAAATAGATCGCCCTGAGATCGGTTTGTGAAAGCAGATGGTAACTATGGATATGCAGAGGCGGTAGCCATAATGCCCGCTGAGGAGGGATCACCCAACGGTCACTCTCTGTTTGCACCAGCATAACCCCTCTGGTGGCGAAGAGTAGCTGCCCCTCAACATGATGATGGGGAGGATCTACCTCACCACGTTGATAGCTTATCGCAGTATTGGACCAGCCTGTGGCTTCATCATGTCTTGGCGCTTTATCTATACTACCTGGCATTTCAGATTTAGCCCCTGCATTTATCATATCGAAACTGGAACCACCCGGAGTAGAGCCTTAGGCAATGGGTGCGTGACTTATCATTCTGATCATCAAAGATATTACAGGAGCTTAACCTCATGCGTGTACACTTTATCGTACATGAAAGTTTTGAAGCCCCGGGCGCATATGAAACCTGGGCAATAAACCAAGGTCATGATGTAACTTACTCACGCGTCTATGCAGGCGATCGGCTACCTGATGACGCCGAAGGCATCGATTTTCTTATCGTGATGGGCGGTCCGCAAGATCCGGACACCACGCTTGAAGCGTGCCCGCACTTTAATGCTAAAGCGGAACAGGCGCTGATTGCTTCCGCGGTTAAAACCGGTAAGGCGGTGATCGGTATCTGCCTGGGTTCACAGCTCATTGGTGAAGCACTGGGCGCGCCGTTCTCTCATAGCCCGGAAAAAGAGATTGGTAAATTCCCGATCACATTGACCGAAGACGGCAGAAAGGATGAGATGTTCTCTCACTTTGGGAAAACACTGGAAGTGGGTCACTGGCATAACGACATGCCAGGCTTGACGCCGGAGGCTAAAATTATCGCTTACAGCGAAGGCTGTCCCCGGCAGATCGTTGCCTATTCAGACCGCGTCTTTGGTTTCCAGTGCCATATGGAGCTCACATTGGACGTTGTAGAACGGCTGATCGCCCATTCTGAGCAAGACCTGAGCCGTGCAGCAGACTACCGTTTCGTTGACACGCCTGCAGCGCTCCGGGCCCACGATTACAGTGAAATGAATCAAGTGCTTTTTGGCTTTCTGGACAAGCTGGAAGCGCGTTACAACGCCGCTCAAGCCTAATGTCATGCTCGGTGAGCTTGCCATCGGGTTGAGATTGTCATGTCCGCTCCTGGCACAGAGCGGACGAACTAACTGATTTGAAGGTCCGCTATGAGCGAGGAGCGGAAGTTTGCAACTCCCACAACTACGTTACTAACATTGAGGTGTCGTAATCAACGGAGAGCAGGTCAAAGTCATTTTAGCTGCTTCAAGGGATAAGAGTTCGTGGTACTGGAACCGTCACTATAGAGCTCGGTAATAATTATTTTTTTACCATCAATAGAATATTTGACTGTACTGTCCGCAGGATCATCCCGCCAGCGACCGGTGCTGTCAGGGTTATCAAATGCCCACATAACCTGATCACCTATAAGTTTGCACTTTATTGCCCAACGGGTGCCATCGTTCTGTCGGATATAATGTACGTAGGCAATACCTGATTCAACTTTATCCAGTTGCATGATCTTATGGTCACGGCCAAACATCGCAGCAGAAGTAGCCTTGCAAATCTGACCTACCGTGACTTCAGAAGCCTGTACCGGCGCAATAAACACCAGCGGAAAAAGAAGTAAAAGTTTTTTCATACGGCTCAATCCATTTTGTTTATTTTCAGGGATTACGTTAAATGTATATGTCGGCAATCTAAAGCGTTTCTTGACGCTAATTTAGTGTTGCGATGGCAGGACTGATTTTAGTCCCTAGCGTAATTTCAAGCTCTGCCTGATTGCCAGCTTGACTCCTTTGACACGCTCCCCGTTGCATCACACAGAATGTTGTAACCACTTCCGCACCTGGGCACAGAAGAAATTCATGCTAAGCAAGGTCCGGACGGTGCAAAGAGCGGACGTTAATTTTTGAAGCTTTTAAGATCTATCTGCAGTGGTTACTGGGTATAGTGATCATTGCGATTAGACAGCGAACTACTATCCCAGGAGATTTATAGACATTTCCATGCAGCGCAGTTCAGCCTGCGCCAAGGCAGAGGGATACATGCTTTCCTGCATAAGTTTGAAACCATGCTTCTCATAAAAAGTCTGGGCATTAGGTGTTGAGGACAAAGTCAATTGCTCAAATCCACGTTCACGAGCTTCACTTTTGATGGCTTCAATAATCTGACTACCTAACCCTTTACCTGTATATCGAGGTAACGTAAATACAGCCTCAATACTTCCTGTAGATAGATCAAGATAGCCTGTAGCTAATAGTCTGCCATCAGCAGCAACAACGAAAAAAGGATTCGCTACAATGACATTCCTGTAGCTTTCAGGCATTTTTTCCGGTGTCCAGGCTTCAATAATCGCATCATCATAACTATTCTTACATCCGTAACGTATAGCCTGATTTCGAATGTTCCAACATTCTTCTGCCTCTACAGGCACAGCAAGTCTGATCTTCATAGCTTTTCCTTGTACGTTTTATTCTGCGAGCTATTTACATCTACCATAAAAGTTCTAAAGCATACCCATCAAATTTGAGTGAGGCGACAATGTCCGCTCCTGGCACAAAGCAGACGCCCATTCTCACGCGAATGCTTTGCCCTTTACTTGCCAACAACCGAATCGATTGCTCCACAACTATGGTTTTTTATTAGAATCTTCGCCACCAAATAAATTATAATAAATTGATTTTATTAGACATCTGTCAGAATCTATATGGTCAGCACGTGTTGCATGTTCTAATGTTTCAAATGCTAAATTATGCGCGGTCTCAGAAAATATTCCAGGCCAACCCTTACTCAGCATAGACAGTCCTTTAAGGACTCTTATCTGAATCTCCCTCATACTGGCACCATCGCGCGCGACAGGTGAGAAAAAGTCTTCCAGTAGATCGTTATTCTGAAGTGGTGCAACATGAACGGAAGGATATTTCACTTCTATTTCATCAGATTTATTCTGCGCGTAAGTGGAAAGTATACGAACACCTCTGCCAATGACATCAATGGCGGTTCCAGGATCGTTCACTGCGGGGGAAAGGGCCCGGCAGGCTATTTCGGCCATGACGCTAAGACAAAATCGGGGATCCTGAGCAAATGAACGTACATCCGAGACAATAATCGCCTCAAGTAAATCGGCGCTGATTGATGACTCCTGGCCTTGACTCAGGTACAAAACGGGCATGGATGGATGTATGAAACTGCCTGGCTGCGCCACGAGGTATACATGACGGGGATCATTGGTCAGCAGCTTGCTAAGTTGCACCATATCAATATATTCAACATAGCCAATCTTCTTCGGATAAACTGCAACCGTTCCTTTCGGCTGTTCATTGTTCTCAAGCCATGGATATCCGCCGAGAAAGGGATTTCTTGCTCTCGCAATAAATGATTCGATGGCCGCCTGTTCTACTTTTGCCGTTGTCTCACCTACCCTCCCCAGAGAGGTCAAATGCTGTATCCAGCGAAGCAATGTGATGAGGATTAAGGCAATGACAACCAGTGTGACAATGAATAAAATGACTCTCCCCCTTTCTCCATAAGCTCCCATATTGAGGGCAATAATCCCTACCAGACTGAAGAGAAAAGAACCGATGAAGGTGGCCAGTACATTTTGTGTGGTTACGTCTTCAACAACTAAACGCGTAGCTCTGGGAGTCACATTAGTAGTGGCTGAACCGTAGGCTGTGACCATGATACTCAACGAAAAAGTGGTCACTGCCAGCATACTCGATGCCAGTATGTTCAGAATGTTATCGACTGCTTCCGCACCAACCTTCACGGAAACCGACTCAGGTATCATTGATTTAAAAAGAATTGATAAAAGGGCCGTTATTATCGCGACAATGGCGAATAACGTTGCCCTGAACCATAGCTTTTTAAATGTCTGCTTCAGAATCCATTTCCAGCGTGAAATCATTCTGCATTCCTCATATTGCGGCCGGGATAAATAATTGCCGCCCCCAGGACGGCATGTTGCTATTAACGAACCAGGTGCAGGAAGTGCAGATGTTTTTCGTACTGGTCCAGTATGTCATTAATCAGCTGCTCCTGGTTCCAGCCCATCACATCATAATTTTGACCGCCTTCTTTGAGATAAACCTCAGCGCGATAATATCTATGTTGTTCAGTCTGCTGCTCATTATTATCCATCGCGGCGAGCGCGAAGGTCGGTGAGCTATACCCGCGAAGCCTCACTTCATATATAAAATTCAGCTCGTTACCCAAATCGACTTCAAGACGAATACGATCCTCGACTGCGTCACTGATGTGGCTTATCGTCCCCTGCTTGTTCAGCTCTTCCTGAACCAGCGTCATGGCGGGCTGGATGACGTCGTCCATAAAACGTTTCACAAGAGATCGCTTCGGCAGATACGCGATATTGCGCAACCTTCTCTGCCAGGGAATTGGGTTACGTGCAGCTGTAGGAGCAATTGTCGCCATACTCAGGCTTTCACGCTTGGTCAAATCCCGGCGCAAAGCTTTTAAAAGTCCGTATATAGATATCAGTAAGATCACTGAGAAAGGCAATGCACTCGCTATTGTCACTGTTTGCAGCGCACTGAGCCCTCCGGCAAGGAGAAGCGCAATTGCGACAATGCCCATGAGCGAGGCCCAAAATATTCGCTGCCAGACGGGTGTGTTTGCCACTCCACCTGATGCCAGAGTATCAACTACCATTGCCCCCGAATCAGCAGACGTGACAAAGAAGACGATGACCATCGCCATTGCGATGAATGACAGCACGGAAGAGAACGGGAAATGCTCGAGGAAATTAAACAGGGCCAGCGCCACATCCTGCTGAACAGTATTGGCGAGGTCTGTGGCCCCCTGGTTCATAATGAGATAGATCGCGCTGTTACCAAACACCGTCATCCACATTAGCGTAAAACCCGCGGGAACAAACAGCACGCCGGTGACAAACTCGCGAATGGTTCGCCCGCGGGAGACCCGGGCGATGAACATCCCCACAAACGGCGACCATGAAAGCCACCATCCCCAGTACAGTAATGTCCAGCCCCCCAGCCAGTTGCTCGACTTAGGCTCATACGCGTAAAGGTTGAACGTTTTACTCACCAGTTCCGAAAGATAACCGCCCGTATTTTCCACAAATGACTTCAGCAGAAGCACGGTTGGTCCCAGACACAAAATCAGCGCCAGGAGCAACAACGCCAGACCCAGATTGAGCTCAGACAGGATACGTATTCCCTTATCCAGGCCGGACACCACTGAAATCGTCGCTAACCCCGTGATGACTACGATCAGAATGACCTGCACCGTTTCATTGATGGGCACCCCGAAAAGATGGTTCAAACCGGCATTCACCTGCAAAACACCGTAACCCAGCGATGTCGCGACGCCAAAGACCGTGCCTATAACAGCGAAAATATCAACCGCATGGCCTACAGGCCCGTATATGCGATCGCCAATAATGGGATAGAGTGCGGAGCGCAGAGTTAAAGGCAGACCGTGACGGTAACTGAAGAACGCCAGAATCAGCGCCACAATGGCATAAATTGCCCATGCGTGCAGTCCCCAGTGGAAGAAGGTCAGACGCATTGCTTCCTTGGCTGCCGCAACGGTTTCTGGCGTGCCAACGGGAGGCGAAAGATAATGCATTACAGGTTCGGCAACGCCAAAGAACATCAGGCCGATCCCCATCCCTGCCGAAAAAAGCATCGCAAACCAGGAGTGGTAGCTGAAATCAGGCTGCGCATGGTCCGGGCCCAGCTTGATATCACCGTAGCGTGAGAGTCCAAGGAACGTGACACTTAGTAAAATCAGGGCCACAGCAAGGATGTAGAACCAGCTGGCATTCGTGAAGATTTGTTGCTGTAGTAGTTTAAAATTTTTGTCGGCGACATCCGGGAATACGGCGGCAAAGGCGACAAGAAGGAAAATTAGCAAAGCAGATGTAAAGAATACCGCTTTGTTAATCTGGCTTGTAGACTTCTTTGGGATTGTATCATTATTACTCATAATCATTTATTCCATTAATTAAATCCGCACTGGATAGACGGCACTACCTTTCACAGAGTAGCAAAGTTCAACTGGCTATGCGGCGTTATTCGGAACGCATGGTGTAATGAGTGCCGATACAAATCATCCGATATTCTAAGGGGTTCCTGGTTACTCAGCCTGCCGATTCCTGGGGCATTTATCTGTATCAAAGCAGGGATATACGTTAAGTGAAGTATATTAATTTGGGGTAAGTCAGACTGTTCAATCCAGGTGACGTAAATGTGTCGCGATCCCCCATCTAAGGGCGGAACACCTTCCATTAACCAGCTCGAAAACGGAGTAACTCGCGTTGGGTTGCGCATACCTGTGAAAATCATCCACAGCTCCGCTTGTTAGCATCGCAAGCACGCCCTGAATGACCTGCCCGTGAGACACAAGACATATTGTTCGATGATGATGTTTTTTTTCCAGATTGGATAAAAAATGCATAATTCGCTGCGAAGCATGTGAGAGAGACTCCCCCCCTGGCGGACAATACTCTGCATCAAGGTTGAATAATGCTTCTGCGGCGTCTGGATTATTCTGCAGGAGCTCTACGCTTGTCATGCCCTCAAACTGACCAAAAGCCTGTTCTTTCAGAGCTGGTTCAGCTATCAGTGAACAATAAAAACTCTCCGCCAGGCGCTGTCCCATTTGCCAGGCCCGGCCAAGCGGAGAAGCGTAAACACATTCTGCCCGGTAATCACTCGCTGCAAACGCCGCCAGTAAGGCTGATGTTTGACGCTCCCCCCGAAGCGTCAATGCGCTATCATTGTGCCCCTGAATACGACCTTTTACATTCCATTCTGTTTCTGCGTGTCGAACCAGTATCACTTGCATCATTGAAAGGTCACCTATGCTGTTGTTTGAAATGTTACAAACTAAAAACACCCCGTTTATATGCAGGCAAGTTCTCAGCTCTCGGCGAAAAACAGGAACACGTGTCGCTGACAAGGGTTATATTCAGTCGCCCCTGCCCGGGACCGCTATCTCAGTAAAACCTGAATCAGCTGCACGACGATATACACTCCCGCTACCACCTGTATGATCCGAAACCCCCATCTCAGATAGCGCCATTGATGGCGTTCGCTGGCATCAGCGGCTTCAATCGCGGGATCATAACGTTTTCTTTTCCTGGTTCTGAATGTATCGAATCCCCACAGGATGAGAAGAAAGATGATGATGACTTTTTCAACGATAAGATGGTTCACAAAGAGAGACTCCGGTCTTCTCACGGTTACAGGCAGAATAGAGAAACCGCCTGGAGGCAGCCACCACTAAATGTAGGGGTATCTGAAGACGCAAGCCAGGCATACCAGGATTGTCTGTCTTATGACTGCGTTAACGCATAGCCACGCCATATAAAGTGACATTCATTTCCGACCCATGCTGCCGGAGTCCCCTTCCCCGACGCATCAGGCTGGGTGATAAAACGATGGCGGCTGCCCGGTCACGCGGCGGAACATGGTGGCGAAAGAGGACGCATTGTCGTATCCAAGAGATAATGCCACTTCGTTCACCGGTTTCCCTGCTATCAACCATGCCATAGCGCTCACCACACAGGCTCGCTGTCGCCAGGCGGAAAATGACAGGCCCAGCTGCTTCAGGAAATGGCGGCGAAAGGTACTAGGACTCATAAACAGCGCCCTGGCCCAGCGCGCCGCAGGATCATGGATAGAGGGGTTAAGCAAAAAAGCCTGACAAAGCGCCAGCAGCGCCGGATGCTGCGGCAACGGAATGTCAAATTCGCGGACCGGCATGGCGGCCAGTTCCAGCAACATCAACTGTATCAGCATGCGATCGCGTGGGCTGTCGTACAACGGTGGCAAATCCACAGCCTCAAGCAGTAGCTGGCGCAACAGCGGCGAGACGCTGATCACTTCGCAACGACGGTGTTTAATGAAAGCGGTCACATAATCTGGCTCAATATATAAGCTACGCGTGGTCACCCCCACAAATCTGACGGCGTGCACAGTTTCAGGAGGGATCCAGACAGCATGTTGCGGAGGAACCACCCATTCTCCGTCCTGAGTGGTGACATACATCAGTCCGGTCGCGCCATACAGCAGCTGTGCGCGACGATGCTGGTGCGGTGGCAGGATAAACCCTTGCGCATAGTCATTACCTAACGCCACCACTTCGCGATCGAGCTGATCGACTTCGTCAACTTTTACGTTGCGCACACCTGCCTCCCTTTGACCGATTTACAAAGGTAATTGAGCGCTACGCAAATGGGAAGCCGTACGCGACCGGTATAAGCTGCTCGCTCATTTTCAGGTCGGGGATACTCTCTTGAATGAGATCGTTATTATTGCGCTGGCTGGCTTTACGACCGGCATTACCACAGTCCTGTTCGGCTTCGGGGGCGGCTTTGTGGTGGTGCCATTTGTCTATCAACTGATGCTTCGGCAGCCGGAACTCACGGGAAACGCCATGCATGTCGCGGTGGCTACCTCAACGGCGGTGATGATATTTAACGCCGGCTGGGTCAGCTATCGAAACTGGCGGGCTGGTAAGCTTGCCGCGCAGACGCTGTTCCCGTTGTTATGGTTTATTGCCATTGGGGCGGTGGTCGGCTCCTGTCTGGCAGGGATATTGAGCGAGAAGATCGTTCGCGCGCTGTTTATTCTCTATATGCTGGCAACCATCAGCGATTGTTTGTTGCGCAAAGGTTTTTTCACGGGCAGCGCTCGGCGTCGCCTGTCCCTGCCAGTGGTCACTGGCGGCGGTATGGTTATCGGCATGATTGCCGCATTGCTGGGCGTGGGTGGCAGCGTCATGACGGTGCCCCTGCTACGGCGACACGGGTATGCGATGCAGGAGTGCGTTAGCGCATCCAACCCGCTTTCTTTGCCCGTGGCGCTATGTGGGGCTGTGACCTATGCCGTCATTGGCTGGCACAGCATTCCGCTGAACGGATTTCTTGGGTTTATCAGCCTGAAAATTTTGGTCCTGCTCGTCCTGACCGGCTGGGCCGGGATAATGTTTAGCCGCCGGGCTATCCCTGCAGTACCAGATGTATGGTATGCACGCATCTATGTGCTGCTGTTGTGCCTGGTACTCCTCGCCATGCTTATTCAATAATCAAAATACATCCTGGTGAACCGGTTCAACAGACGCGACCGGGCGATGCCCTCTCCCCGGGGAGAGGGCCTGATGAGTGGCAGCAAGCTACCCGCGATACGGATGGACCTCGCGCCAGTGGTCGGCGATCTGCTGCCGGGTACAGACCCATACCTTGTCGTGCTGCTGGATATAGTCAAGGAAACGCTGCAGCGCGCGGAAACGGCCCGGACGCCCCAGCAGCCGGCAGTGCATCCCCACGGACATCATCTTCGGCGCGGTTTCCCCTTCGGCGTACAGCACGTCAAAGCTGTCTTTCAGGTAGGTATAAAACTGCTCCGCGGTGTTGAACCCCTGGGCGGTGGCAAAGCGCATGTCGTTGGCGTCGAGGGTGTAAGGCACGATCAGGTGCGGTCGGCGGCTGCCGTCGCTGCAGGCCACTTCGCTCCAGAAAGGTAAATCATCGCCGTAATAATCGCTGTCGTAGTCAAAGCCGCCGTGCTCCACCACCAGCTGGCGGGTGTTGGGGCTGTCGCGGCCGGTATACCAGCCGGTGGGCGGCTTGCCGAACAGATCGGTCAGCACCTGCACCGCTTTGTGCAGATGCTCGCGCTCCTCGGCGATATCCATGTGCTGATAGTGGATCCAGCGCCAGCCGTGGCTGACCACATCGTAATCCGCGGCCTTGATTGCCGCCGCAATCTCCGGATGCCGCGCCAGCGCCATCGCCACGCCGAAGACCGTCAGCGGCAGCCCGCGCTGGCTAAATTCGCGATGGATGCGCCAGAACCCGGCCCGACTGCCGTATTCATAGAGCGAGTCCATCGACATATGGCGCGCCGGGTAGCTGGCGGCGCCGATAATATCGGACAGGAACTGTTCCGAACCCGCATCGCCATGCAGGACGTGGTTCTCAGCGCCTTCCTCATAGTTAAGGACGAACTGCACCGCGATCCGCGCCCCGCCCGGCCAGCGCGCGTGCGGCGGCTGCCCTGCATAACCTCGCAGATCGCGAGGATAGTGTTCCTGGTTCTCAACCATCTCCTGCCCCTTTTAAAATGGATTTAACGACTGAAACTGTCCGCTTAACGCTTTGTTCTCCGGGAACGCTAAGTCCCCGTGCTTGCTGGTCGCCAGGCCCAGCGCGACCAGCGACTCGACCATCTTCACCGCCGCGCTGACGCCGTCGATCACCGGCACCCGCAGCTCGCGGGTCAGCTCCTGCGCCAGCGTCGCCATCCCGCCGCAGCCAAGGACAATCGCCCCGCTGCCGTCCTCGTTCAGCGCGCGGATGCAGCGCTCACGCACTTTCTCCTGCGCCAGGCCGCTGCCGTCTTCCAGCGCCAGCACCGGTAAATCAATGGCGTGCAGCGCCGCGCAATGTTGATGAAATCCGTACTGGTGCAGCAAATGGCGGGCGATGATCAGCGTGCGCGGCAGCGTGGTCACAATGGAGAACCGGGTGGCGACCATCGTCGCCATATGCATCGCCGCTTCCGCAATGCCGATCACCGGCCCCTGAGCCAGCTCGCGCGCCGCCAGCAGCCCCGGGTCGCCAAAGCAGGCGATCACATGCCCATCCACTCCCTGCTCGCGTCCGGCCCTGATCTGCTCCAGCACGCCGACCGCCGCGATGGCTTCGTCAAAGTGGCCCTCTATTGACGGCACGCCGGCGCGGGGACAGACCGCAAGGATCTCGGTGCCCGGCGCGGCGACCGCACGCGCGGCGGCGCCTATCGTTTCGGTCATCGCCAGGCTGGTGTTGGGGTTGATCACTTGTATACAAACGGAAGACATCACGACTCCTTGTGGCCGGCGAACAGCCGGGAAAAATCGGGCAGACTGACGCCATCGCGCTCGAAGCACAGGCTGGCGACAATATGATCAAAATGGTGCATCAGCGCCTCGCTAAGCGGCTGCAGGGCTTTATCCCGCAGCAAACCGACCAGCTGCTGGTGATCGTCGCAGCGGCAGCCCTGGCGCCAGGGTGCGCCCCAGGCGGCAATCACTAACGAGGAGCGCTGGCTGAGGCGGGTCACCATCTCGGTGAGCACCGGGTTGCCGGAGATAGCCTGCAGCTGAATATGAAAGTCAGCGGAGTGGCGGATCGCCGCCGGGCCGTCGTGCGCCTCATGGGCCTGCTGTTCACGCTGGATAATGTTCTCCAGCGCCGCCAGATGCGGCGGCTGACAGCGCGCGATCACATCGGGCAGATTAGCGACCTCAAGCAGCGCCCGGGTACGAAAGATCGCCTGGGACTCTTCCACGCTCGGGCTGGTGACGTGTGCACCACGTTTGGGCGTTAACGTGACCAGTTGCACAGCGGCGAGTCGTTGCAGCACCTTTCTGATGCCGGTGCGGCTCACGGCGAATACTTCCGCCAGCGCCTCTTCCGGCAGTTTGCTGCCCGGCGGCAGCTGATGTTCGACGATAGCCGTCATCAGCGCCTGGTAAATGCTTTCGTCCTTATCCTGCAGCGCTGGCGCGGCCTGGAGACGATGTTCATTATTCATTAACCCACTCCGGTTTCACTTATCGATAGGAGATCGTATACATAAAATTTATTTTTTGTATACAAGATTCATCATTCTGGCCTGGATCCTGCAATAGCCTCAGCAATCCATATCAAAGGGTTTTCATTCAGAGGAGCAGGTTTCATGCCACATTCATCCCACACGCAGCAGACGAAGACTCACGAGGCGGCCGCCGGCTACAGTCCGCGGCTATGTAATGACGATCTGGCGCCCACCCGCGACCAGAACTGGAGCTGGTACAATATCTTTTCATTCTGGATGTCGGACGTGCACAGCATGGGCGGCTACGTGGTGGCGGCAAGCTTCTTTACGCTTGGACTGGCCAGCTGGCAGGTTCTGCTCTGCCTGCTGGTGGGCATCTGTATTGTGCAGCTGTGCGCTAACCTGGTGGCGAAGCCCAGCCAGATGGCCGGGGTGCCTTACGCGGTGATCTGTCGCCAGGCGTTCGGTGTCTTCGGCGCCAATATCCCGGCGGTGATCCGCGGGCTGATCGCCTTCGCCTGGTACGGTATTCAGACCTATCTGGCGGCAAACGCCCTGATGCTGGTCCTGCTCAAGTTCTGGCCCTCCCTTGCCTCGCTGACCGGCAGCAGTTTCCTCGGGCTGTCGACGCTCGGCTGGCTGTGCTTCGCCACCATGTGGCTGCTGCAGGCGATGGTTTTCTGGCACGGCATGAACGCCATCAAGCGTTTTATCGACATCGCCGGTCCGGCGGTCTATGTGGTAATGCTGGCCCTGGCGGGCTGGATTGTATACAAGACCGGTCTCGACGGGATCTCCTTTACCCTCGCCAGCAAATCACTGAGCGCCGGAGAGCAGACCTGGCAGATGATCACCGCCACGGCCCTGGTCGTCTCCTACTTCTCCGGGCCGCTGCTTAACTTCGGCGACTTTTCCCGCTACGGCAAAAGCATGGGCGAGATCCGCCGCGGCAACCGCTGGGGACTGCCGTTTAACTTCCTGCTGTTCTCGGTGGTCACCGTGGTGATTGTCTCCGGCACCCAGTCGCTGTTCGGCAAAATGATCACCGACCCGATTGAAACCGTCAGCCGCGTGGGCAACGATCTGGCGGTGGCCATCGGCCTGCTGACTATGATCACCGCCACCATCGGCATCAATATCGTGGCTAACTTCGTCTCGCCGGCCTTCGATTTTTCCAACTGCGCGCCGCAGAAAATCAGCTTCCGCGCCGGCGGGATGATCGCCGCGGTGGGGTCGATACTTCTGACGCCGTGGAACCTGTTTAACTCACCGGAACTGATCCACTATACCCTCGACGTGCTGGGCGCCTTTATTGGTCCGCTGTTTGGCATCCTGATCGCCGACTTCTATTTGATCAAACGCGGTCGGGTGTCGGTGGACGACCTGTTTGACGATACGCCGAAGGGTAAATACTGGTACCGCAACGGCTTTAACCCGAAAGCCATTGCCGCCCTGCTGCCGTCGGTGGGCCTGGGGCTGATTATCAGCTTTATTCCGGCCCTGCACGAAGTGGCGAACTTCAGCTGGTTTATCGGCGTCTTCCTCGGCGCGACCACCTACCGCTGGCTGGCTCGCGACGAGCGTGAAGTGGAGGCGAAAGCCGCCTTCCGCTCCGGCGCGGTGGCGCAAAAAGAGTAACCTTCCCCTTCTGCCGCGGCGACTGGCCGCGGCAGGCTGCAAACTGGCACCAATCTTGCTTTTTATCACTATTCCCTGAGCGTTAAGAGAAGGCAGGTTCGATGATGGATTACCAGACCGCGGTGCGCGGTGCATTTTTTGATATCGCCGGCGTGGCGGAGACGCCGGATGAGGTGGCCGCCCAGGCCCGCTATCTCAATGATGGCCTGTTGTTCTTGCAGGACGGGAAAATTGTTACGCTGCTGCCATGGCAGGAGGGTGAAGCCTTTCTGCATCCGCTGAAGGGCTATGTTGACCTGCGGGGTAAGCTGCTGTTGCCGGGGTTCGTCGATGCCCATGTCCACTATCCGCAGACTGAGATGATCGGCGCCTTTGGCGAACAGCTGCTGGAGTGGCTTACCACTTACACCTTCCCGGTGGAGAGCCAGTTTGCCGATGCGGAGTATGCCCAGGAGATAGCGCAGTTTTTTGTCAATCAGCTGATTAGCCATGGCACCACCACCGCGCTGGTGTTTTGTACCCTTCATCCGGCCTCGGTGGAGGCGTTGTTCAGCGAAGCGCTGCGCCTCAATATGCGCCTGATCGCCGGAAAGGTGATGATGGATCGCCATGTGCCCGACTATCTGTGCGAAACCGCCGGGGAAAGCTACGAGCAGACCCGGACGCTGATCCGCCGCTGGCATCAGCGCGGCAGGCTGGGGTATGCCATCACCCCGCGCTTTGCCCCCACCTCGACGCCGGCATTGCTGGAGGCGGTGCAGCGTCTGCGGGCCGAGTTTCCCGATACCTGGCTGCAGACGCATCTCAGTGAAAACCGGGAGGAGATCGCCTGGGTTAAACAGCTGTGGCCGGAGCATGCACGCTATCTGGATGTCTATCATCATTACCAGCTCACCGGCGAACGCAGCGTATTTGCTCACGGGATCCATCTTGATGATGCCGAGTGGCAGTGCCTGCATGACACCGGGTCCGCCGTTGCCTTCTGTCCGACCTCGAATCTGTTCCTCGGCAGCGGGCTGTTCCGCCTGCCCGCCTGCTGGCAGCACCGGGTGCGGATGGGCATCGGCAGCGACGTCGGGGCCGGGACCACCTTCAGCATGCTGCGAACGCTGGGTGAGGCCTACAAGGTAGGACAACTACAGAGCTATCGCCTGCGCGCCAGCGAGGCCTTCTATCACGCCACGCTCGGCGGGGCGCGCGCCCTGCGGCTGGAAGAGAAGATTGGCAATTTTCAGCCGGGCAAAGAGGCCGACTTTGTGGTCATTGACCCGGCGGTCACTCCGCTGCAGCGTCTGCGGATGGGCCGCTGCCATGATATTTATGAGCAGCTGTTCGTACTGATGACCCTGGGCGATGAGCGCAATATCAGCGAGACGTGGGTGAACGGCGAGCGGGTGTGGTGTCAGGATTGATCCTCGCCCTGGCCCTCTTCAAAAGGGAGAAGGCGCTGGCCGGCGGCGGCTGGGTTAATGGCATTCAAAAACTCATCGCCAGGCCGAGGCCATAGCCCGTGGTGTTATTGCCGAACATATAGCGCGCCACCAGCCGGGTGCGGGTGATAAAGACCGGGTATTTACTGCTGTCCAGTTCGAGACCAACCCCCAGGGAGGTCAAACCGGTAAAACCCAGCGCCCCTCGCTGGTCGCCGATAAATTCAGTATGCGCGCCCTCCAGCACGTAGCGCAACGGGTTGCCCAGCAGCGTCCAGTCAGCGATCGGCGCGCGGCGGCGCAGATACAGGCCGAGGTTCTCCGCGCTGGCTTCGCCCTGCACCACCTCGGCGCTGCTGCCGAAACTTTGCAGACGCATATAGGAGTAACGCAGTTCGGCATCAATATCCTGGGTGGCGGAGAAGCGTTCATAATCCAGCATCAGCGCCCCGCCCAGCCCCCAGGCGTTGAAGCGTCCGCCGTCAAGAAACTGCAGATCGGCGTTGGTTTTTCGCTCTATGACCCAGCGGCCAAGGCGTACATCGCTGGCCAGGGTGCCGAGCATCACATTGACGATCGGCCGCAACACCAGGTTACCTCCGAGGCTGTCCCGATGCAGCGAAAAATCCCAGCCGACGCCGCCGGTGGTGGTCAGACTGTTCCATTTGGTCGGCACATTCCGCGTCTGTTGGCCATTGCTGACGACGAATCGCGGGTCGTAACGGCTGTAGCCCATTGTGCCTTCGAGGTAAAGAGGAAACGACTCGCTCAGGGTCGCTCCGCCGCCAAACTGGGTGATGGTCAGGTTGTGTTTATCGTTGCTCCCGGAACCGATGTTGAGATCGCTGGCGGTCACGTCGGGAACCACGGTATAGCTCATCAAGGTCAATACCGCATCGGCACGTTGTTTAATCGCGTGCCCGTCCGCCGCCAGCGTCGTCGGCGCAGAAAGAGAGACTACCGACAGCAGAACGAGAAGACGCACCATACGTTGTTTGCCACCTCAAACACAGGCTAATCTTATTACCACCCGTTACAGCAGGCTGGCTCATCCTCAGTATAGTCGGCGAGCGCGAATCAGGCTGCGCCACCGCTATTGCGCAACAGTTCCGCACTGTCAAAAGGCATGCGCGTTACCCGGTTGCGCCCGTCATTTTTCGCCGCATACAGCGCTTTATCGACGCGGTAAAACAGCTGATCAATCGCTTCGCCATCATGATGCTCGGCGACGCCGATGCTGACGGTGACCGACAGCGTCTGATATTCGCTGACCGCCTGGCGGATCGCCTCCGCCACCATCAGCGCGCGGGCGATCGGCGAATGGGGCAAAAAGAGCAGAAACTCCTCACCTCCCCAGCGATATATCTTATCTTCACGGTCCACCGAGGTTTCCAGAATGCGGGAGATCACCAGCAGAACTTCATCGCCTTTTTGATGACCGTGAATATCATTAATACTCTTGAAATGATCGATATCGATTAACAACAGACAAAAACCATGGGGGATAAACGACGGCGCGTCGACGAGCCGGTAAAATTCGCGGCGATTTAACAGTCCGGTTAAGGGATCGTGGGCGGCGGAAAATTCCAGCTCTTTTTTCAGATGCACTTCTTCGGTGATATCGTGAATGATGCATAACATCAGCCGGATATTATACAGCACCACCGGCCCGGCATAGGTTTGAACATGGCGCAGCGAACCGTCAGCCAGAATATGAGTAAAATTAAGCGGCTTATGCCCGCCGGGCATATTGGCAATGTTATTCATAATGGGGATCACATCCCGGCCCAGGGTATTAATTTGCCAGGTATGTTTATTGCGCATTTCCTCATCGGAATAATGATAAAAGCGCAGCGCGGCAATATTGGCATCGACAATCCGGCCCTCTTTTTGAGGATCGATCAACAGCATCGGCGCGGTATTGGTCATAAAAAAGCGGGCAAAAAAGCCATTGTTCCGCCGCTGGTAGCGGCGAGAGCCGGTATGAATCGACTGATTTTGCGCGAGCAGCTTCACCGCTTCGAATAACAGTAAGGTGCCGCTGTCCTCGGTCTCCACCAGGGTGGTTTTACAATATACCGACTGCAACCCTTTGGCGGTCTGCAGCGTCCAGACTTCAAATATCTCAGTCATGGCGTCGAGATAGCGCAAATAATGCTGCAGCTGCGTTTCCGGGCAGGTGGAATAGATACCGTTGCGCATCTCATTCAGCGACATATCGCCGCTCAGCGTCCGGGAAGCCTGATTGGCATAGACCACACACTCTGTAAAAGGATGGACTACCCAGATAGGGGTGCTTAATACATCAAAAACAGCCAGTTCTTTTAATAACATACAGGCCCCAAACCGACCCACTCCCGGCGCGGAACGGCACATCATTCAGTGCAGCCCTGACGCTGGCATAAAGTGATAGCAAAAATAATCGAGTAACCGTCATTACGCGCGTGCGCGGCAAGTATAGTCGGTTCCTGGCCCAGCGACGCCCACCCGGAGCGACTTTGCGCACGGTTTAACCGACAGAGGAGACACTGCCTTTATTATTAATTTTATTTCAATAGCATAGCAGCAATGCCAGAACGGGTAGTCGCTTTTGATCACAGACTGTGTATACCCGTCACACTTTACGCTGCAGGGGCGCAGGCTTGTGCCGTGGCACACAGATGGCCGTTGTTCTGCTCAGCGTTACCATGATAGTTTCTATCATAACGCTCATTTTCAATGGTCATCACAGTGAAAAAATCCGCCAGCAAAATCACGCTTACCGACATTGCGCGCGAAGCCAACGTCGGCGTGGCCACCGTCGACCGGGTACTCAACAAACGCGCGGCGGTGAAGGAATCTACCGCGTACCGCGTGCTGGAGGCCGCCCGACGGCTGGGGTTTACGCTCGAACAGCCGCACTATCGCCTGGCCGCCGGCAAAGCGCCGGTTACCGTCAGGATGGGCTTTATTCTGCTGCAGGAGACCCACTCCTTCTACCTGCCGCTGGCGAGGGCGCTCGCAAGAGAGGCCGCGCCGTGGCTGCCGGCGGGCGAGACGCCCGCGATCCTGCATTTTGCCATTGATGCGGTGGAAGCGATGGCCCAGGCCATTCACCGGCTCAGCGATGAGGTGGAGGTGCTCGGCCTGGTGGCGCTGGATCACCCGCTGATTCGCCATGCGGTGGGCCGGGCCGCCGCCCGCGGCGTTCGCGTATTCACCCTGCTTTCGGATCTGTCGGTTGCCCAGCGCAGCGGCTATATCGGACTTGATAACCAAAAAGCCGGGCGCACCGCCGCCTGGTTTATCGACCGCTTATGCCGTGGCGAAGGCGAAATAGCCATTATCATTGGCGATAATCGTTTTACCTGTCAGGAAAGCTGTGAGATCAGCTTCCGCTCCTGTCTGCGCGAGCAGGGTAAAGGGCAGCAGATCCTTGAGCCGGTTCGCAGCCATGAACGGGCGGATGTCGCCAGAAGCGTAACGGAACAGCTGCTCAGCCAGTACCCGGCCCTGCAGGCGATCTATGCTCCCTGCGGCGGCATTGAAGGGATTGTCGGGGCGCTGCGCGACAGCGGCCGCCAGCAGGCCGTCACCCTGGTCTGCCATGGCCCGCTAAGCGACAGTGAACTGGCACTGATCGATGGCACCATCGATGTCATTCTCAACCACCGGCTGGATGACTTTGCCGCCGCCACCCTGCGCGCCATGACGGAAGCCGTTTCGCGGCCGCCCAGCGAAGTGATTTCGCACCCTCAGCCTTTCGATATCATCACCAAAGAAAATATGTAAACGCCCGCCCCGTCGCCGACGGGGCGGCCTCACGCCTGGACCACGCCTGGACTCATTTTGATAAATAACTATCAAAAACAACCTCAATACAAATCATGACGGCCATCATAAAATTATCATTCCAACATTGTTGGCTATGAAATTTTTATTCAATACTCAGCGGCATCCCCTGTGATAAAAGGAAGCCGACATGACCTATCCTATCGCCAACGCCCCCTGTAGCTGGGGCGTGGATGACCCGAAAAACCCTGACCTTCCCGCCTGGACTACCGTGCTGAAGGAGGCGGCGCAGGCCGACTATCGCAGCATCGAGCTCGGCCCGTGGGGCTACCTGCCCACCGACCCGAGCAGCCTGTGCGCGGCGCTGGAAAAGCATCAGCTGTCGCTGGTCGCCGGGACGATCTTTGACGATCTGGTGAGCGAAGACCATTATCCCACTCTGGAGGCGCTGACCCATCAAATCTGCCGCAATCTGTCGCAGGTTCCGACCGCCGCCCCCATCCCGGGACACCCTTTCCAGCCGCCCTATCTGGTGATTATCGACTTCGGCAACCCCGAGCGGGCGCGCTTTGCCGGACGCAGCGCGCTGGCTCCGCGCCTCAATGACGCAGACTGGCAGCGGATGATGGCGCACATTACCGCCCTCAGCACCCTCGCCTGGCGGGAGTACGGCGTGCGGGCGGTTATCCATCCCCACGCCGGGGGCTGCATCGAATTTGCCGATGAAATCGAGCGGCTGGCCAACGCTATCCCGCACGACGTGGCAGGGTTGTGTCTGGATACCGGGCATCTCTACTACGCCGGAATGGATCCGCTCACCTGGCTGGATCGCTATTACGCGCGGCTCGACTACCTGCACTTCAAGGATGTGGATCCGCAGGTTTACCAGCGCGCCATCGCCGAAGGCATCGACTTTTTCACCGCCTGCGCCGAAGGGGTGATGTGCCCGCTCGGCAGCGGCGCCATTGACTACCCGGCCATTAACGATTTTCTTGCCCGCCGCGGCTATATGGGCTGGATAACCATTGAACAAGAGCGTGATCCGCGCCATGCCGCAGGCAGCCTGCAGGCGGTCACGGAGAGCCTGCGCTATCTGCGCGGCATCGGATTCTGACAGGAGAACCCCATGATTAACGGTTTAAGACCGCTCGACCGCACCCTGCGCTGGGGCATGGTCGGCGGCGGCGGCAGCAGCCAGATCGGCTATATTCACCGCTCTGCCGCCTTGCGCGATAACACCTTTGCGCTGCTGGCCGGCGCCTTTGATATTGATGCCGATCGCGGGCGCCAGTTCGGCCAACAGCTGGGGGTGGATCCCGCACGCTGTTACGCCGATTACCAGAGTCTGTTTCGCGACGAGGCTGCCCGCCCGGACGGTATTCAGGCCGTATCGATTGCCACGCCGAATAACACCCACTATGCCATCTGTCGGGCGGCGCTGGAGGCCGGCCTGCACGTGGTGTGTGAAAAGCCACTGTGCTTCAGCAGCGAAGAGGCGGACGAACTGGTGGCCCTCAGCCAACGGCAGCGTAAGATCATCGGCGTGACCTACGGCTATGCCGGCCATCAGATGATCCTGCAGGCCCGGCAGATGATCGCCGACGGACTGCTGGGCGACATTCGTATCGTCAACATGCAGTTTGCTCATGGCTTCCACGCCCAGCCGGTGGAGCAGGAAAACGCCAGTACCCGCTGGCGGGTCGATCCCCGCTTCGTCGGCCCCAGCTATGTGCTGGGGGATCTTGCCACTCACCCGCTGTTTCTGGTCGAAACCATGGCCCCGCAGTTGAAGATCGCCAGGCTGATGTGCGCCAGACAAAGCTTCGTCAAAAGCCGCGCCCCGCTGGAAGATAACGCGCATGTGCTGATGGAGTATGACAACGGCGCCGTCGGCTCGCTGTGGAGCTCCGCCGTTAACTGCGGCTCCATGCACGGGCAAAAGGTGCGCATCGTGGGGGAAAAAGCCAGTCTTGAATGGTGGGATGAACAGCCCAACCAGCTGCGCTACGAGGTGCAGGGCGAACCGGCGCGCGTTCTGGAGCGCGGCATGGGCTATCTTGATCCGCTGGCGCGCCAGGACGATCGCATCGGCGGTGGCCACCCGGAGGGGCTGTTCGACGCCTGGTCGAATCTCTATCGCCGCTTCGCCATCGCCATGGACGCCGCTGACCGGCGTGACGAGGCGCTGTTGGCGGACTTCTGGTATCCGGACGCTCGCGCCGGGGCGTTCGGCGTCCGCTGGGTGGAAAACTGCGTACGCTCTGCCGACAACGGCGCCTGTTGGGTCAACTTCCGCTAATTCGCCGGCTCAGGGCCTCGCCCTGAGCCTTTCTCGCTACTTCTCAATGCGCGCCAGCTGGGTTTTATCGGCCTCGCGGGCGCGATCGGCCAGCCCCTGAAACGCGGCAGCGCCATAGTATTGCTCAGGAACCGGCAGCGCCTGCATATCGTGCCCCGGATAGATCTGCAGCTCGCCGAGGTCGCGCAAGCGGAATCCCCCCACCTGCGCCGGCATGGTCAGGCGATATGGCGGCATGGTTTCGAAAGGGACCGGCGTCGGCAGCCGGTTTTCCTGTAGATCGTAATTACGCTTCAGCACCAGAAACTTATCCGGCACCCGGCGGCGACTGTTCCACCAGTCGCCATCGATCCGCTGGAACATCGCTTCCGTCTCCCCTCGCGTGGCCACCATCAGCCGGGTCAGCGCCTTTTTCAGCGCCGCCTCCATGGCCCGGTTATACGCTTCCACTGACCCGCCGTGGCCGCTAAGGATGACGTTAATCGCCAGTCTGGCGCCCAGTAAGTTGGAGTAGAGATCCTCCGGCGAAAACGCGGAGATCTCCTCTGAAAACCCGGGCACTGACTGGAAGCCATACCACTGGGCGATCTCATGCCACTGGGCGATTTCGAAGGCCAGATGCCCGGCGAGCCAGGCCGCCAACTGATAGCGCTGCCTGACCCCCGCCGGCGGCGTAAAGGCATTGAGCTGAACGCGGCGCACGCCAAGTTCTTCGCTGTAGAATATGCGCCCCGCCTGGCCCAGCGTCGGCGAAATGCGATTGAACAGATAAAAGGTGTAATCCGCCGTGTCGCGCACATGGGCAATATCGATAAACCCGCCGCGACGGGTATAGATAAGCCCGTTCTGCTCCTCGCTCAGCCCCAGCAGATTTTTCACCGCGCCGAGCGCGCTGTCGTTGTAATGGTGCTTGCCCAGGGTATCCAGGGTCAGCACGTTACCAATCTGATACACCGGGATCGGAATGCCCACCGCCCGCACGTGCAGGTCGTAGCCAAAGGCGCAGCATGGCCGCAGCGATTCCGGCGGCGACAGCTCGCCCAGGGTGGGCGCAGGATGGATCGCCGTCACGGCGGGCAACACCGGGTCCTGCGCCAGCGCGAATAACAGCCATAAGGCTTTACGCATCAACAGCCTCTCCACAGCAACAAAAGAGCGCGCATCTTACCGGCAGACGGCGCCTGCAGTTTTAGTTAAAAACGGTATTCACCGGAGACAAAGAAGCTGTTGCGGTCGTTAAAACCGAATTCAGTCAGCACGTTAAAGTTTTTGGTGACCTCATACTGGGCGCCAATCAGCATATTCCACGGCGAGGTCAGCTTCTGCTTAACGTCGAATTTGCCCTCGCCGTCTTTATTGACCGCGGCAATAAGGGGCTGCAGCTCTGGCGGCATGTGCAGGTCGGCGAGATCGCCCTTAAACTCCTGCTGCACGTCCTGATACATGCTGCCGACCCACAGGCTGAGATGGGACGGCCCATCGATCCCCTGAAAACTGAACCGATAGCCGACGCGCGGCGAGACGGTGACCGCCGAAATGCTGCCGTCGAGGATATCGAAGTCGGTGCGGGTATAGTTAGTATCCACTAACCCAAACCAGTTGCCGTAGCCGCCGGCGAGCGTAAAGCCGGCCCCCCAGGTGGTCCCTTTAAAATCAAGTTTAAAATCAATATCCTGCAACTTCCCGCTCTGATAAAGCTGGTGAACCGCGCCGGCGATGGCCCGATCCAGGCCGCGAAACTGCGACGGGTCTGAATCCACTGATACCTGGGAGACGGACGACCCGCGGGTATGCCCCACCAGTCCGTATACGTTGAGGAACGGAAAGACCCACATATCCAGGCGCAGGTTTTCGGTTTTGCTTTTCTCACGGGTGTGTCCGGCATCGATGGCGAACATATCGCTGGGAATGGGATGATTGCCGAGCTTAAGCCCGGAAAAGGTAATACTGTCGACCATGATATCCTGGCGGATATTCATATAGCTCAGGTTGACGCCGTAGGGTAACGGAATGGAATATCCTCTGGCGCGAGCCTCATCGCCCCAGATAGGAAAATAGCTGTCGCTCTCGTCCGGCTCCGCAGCCGACGTGCCCCAGGTCGCTAACAGCAGCGTTAACACCGCGCCGGATGCTCTCATTTTTGTTCTCATGTGTAGTTATAAACCCGAACCGACATTGAAATAGACCGCCTGCTCATGCTCGCTGAACGCCACGTCAATCCCGGTACGCAAACCGTACTGTCGCGCGATCAGGTAACGAAAACCGGCCCCCCATGCCATCTCTGACTGTTCCCATAGCGTCTCCGCCGCGTCAGCGGCGCTCCCGGCGCCAACGAATCCCTGCAGGATCCAGCGCGGAGTGACCGCCCAGGCCAGCTGGGTTTGCGCCGTGGCCACATAGTCGCCCTGATAGCGGTAGCGCGAAATCCCGCGCAGCGCGATGTAAGGACGCGCCATCGGCATCAGGTGCTTATCATGGTGGGTTAAGGACTGATAATTGCCCGCGACCGCCAGGGTCAGCGTGTGGCTGAGCGGAATAAACACCTTCCCGTCCAGAGTAAACGTGTTGTAGTGATAATCGCCCCCGAGCAGCGAACGGAAAAACCGATATTCTCCCTTCAGCGCTAACCCATTCTGAGGATAGAAAATATTATCGGTAGTGTCATATTCCGCCACCACCCCCAGCGCCGAAGAGGTGCTGTTTTGCCCGAGCACCTGCTGCCAGACCCGGTTGACCCGCGGATTATCGAAAGAGACATCCGCCCGGGCATACACCTGGGAGGCCCCGAGGAACACCGGCGTATCGCCCACGCGAAACAGCAGCTTTTGCAGCGCGGCGACCCCTTTGGTCTGCGTCTGCACCGGTTTAGCATGGCTGAAGCCGCCGGTATCGCCGGAATAGATATCCAGATTGACGTTAGCGTAGCCGGCTCCCGCCAGGTAACGAATGCGATCATGCCGCCAGGTGTGACGATGGCCGCCGCCAATAAACCAGGTGCCATTCTGCGTGGCGGCCCCGCCGAAAGCGGTGAGCGGCGGAGGAATAAACTGCCCGCCCTCCCGGCTGCCTTTACCGTGTAAAAACAGGCCAAACAGTCCACCGCCATAGCCGATCGCCGGCTCGGTTATCACCAGCGGCACCGGCAGAAAACCGTAACGGTTTTCCGCCAGATAATGACTCATGTCGAGCATGCTATCTTCCGCATCGAAGAGATCGGCGGCATCGCCAGGCGGGCACAACAGGAACAGAAGCGCCAGCGCGGACAGCGGGAATTTCATGCTCACTCCAGGGCGTTGGGGCGCGCACGACACGCGTGGCGAACAGGATTATTACAACGGAATAATGAAAATATAACGTAACCGGAGAACCCTCACCAACGCGCAGCGGCTTGTTTTTCGGGTATTTTTGTACAAAAAAGAGCTGGCCGTCACAGAAAAACGCCTTCGCGCCGCCGGTCGGCGCGATGATTGTATTCATAAGGTGAATGTCGTATAACATAGCGCTACCGAGGGGTGTCCCGTGAGGGCTGAGATGGCGCAAGCCGAACCCTTTGAACCTGATCTGGGTCATGCCAGCGAAGGGACGGGTCGGCAATTTTGCCAGCATTACCGCCATTGCCTGTTCACACCCCTGCACGCCCGGATCTCCCCTGCATAAATGGAGGTCCTGTGATTGTTCCCGCGTTTAGCCAAGGTCTTTATGGCCGTTTACGCCAGCTGGCCGCCGCTGACTGGCAGCACTATGTGGCGCACCCTTTCGTCCGGCAGCTTGCCGAAGGCACCCTGGCGAAAAGCGCGTTCCGTCGCTATCTGACCCAGGATTATCTGTTTCTGATCCATTTCGCCCGCAGCTACGCGCTGCTGGTGAGTAAACTGCGCACGCTGCCGGAGATGCGCGCCGCGGCCGCCTCCATGAACGCCATCCTTAACGAAGTGCCGCTGCACGTCGGCTACTGCGCCCAGTGGGGCATTAGCGAACCGGAGATGGCCGCCCAGCCCGAAGCGCCAGAAACCATCAATTACACCCGCTACGTGCTGGATATCGGTCATTCAGGCGACGCGCTGGATCTGCTGGTCGCCCTGATGCCCTGCGTGGCGGGTTACGCCGAAATCGGTCTGGGCCTGCTGCATCACCCCTCCACCCGACTGGAGGATAATCCTTACGCCTCGTGGATCCGTAACTATGGCGATGAAGGCTATCTGCAGGGCGTCAGCGCCGCGCTGGCGCTGCTGGAGACCGTGTGGCAACAGCGCGGAAGCGAGGCCCGCCTCGCCGGGCTGAGCGACATCTTCACCACCGCCACCCGCCTGGAGGCGCAGTTCTGGCAGATGGGGCTTAACGCCGCGGCGGAGTCCCGGGCGTGACGGCGCCAGGTATCGAGGTCCGCAAGCTGAGCCTCCATTTCGGCGACCGCCGCCTGTTCGACAACCTGTCGCTGACGGTCCCCGGCGGCCAGTGGGTGTCGCTGCTCGGCGCCAGCGGGGCCGGTAAAACCAGCCTGCTGCGGGTCATGGCCGGCCTGGCCCCCGCCACCCGCGGGGAAGTGGTCGCCAGCGACGGAAAGCCGATACCCGGCCGCCTGGCGTGGATGGGGCAGAAAGACCTGCTTTACCCCTGGCTGAGCGTTCGGGAGAACGTCGCCCTCGGCGCGCGGCTGCGCGGTGAGAAAGTGGATCACGCCCGGGTCGCCACCCTGCTTGAACAGGTGGGGCTCGCCTCCAGCGCCGACGCCCGGCCGGCGACGCTCTCCGGCGGGATGCGTCAGCGCGCCGCGCTGGCCCGCACCCTGTATGAGGACCGGCCCATCGTGCTGATGGATGAGCCCTTCTCGGCGCTGGACACCCTCACCCGCGCGCGCATTCAGACCCTCGCAGCCACTCTGCTGGCGGGGCGCACGGTGGTGCTGATCACCCACGATCCGCTGGAAGCCTGCCGGCTGAGCCACCGTCTGCTGGTCCTCTCGGCCGCCGACGGGGAGATCGACGACAGCCATCACCTCACCGGCGCGCCTCCGCGCGCGCCGGATGCGCCCGAGCTGTTGAACGCCCAGGCGGCGCTGCTGCAGCAGCTGATGAGGGCCCACTCATGACTGGACGTCTCTGGCGCGGCGGCATGGTGTTCTGCGGACTGATGCTTCTCTGGGGTCTGGCCAGCCGCAGCGGCATTCCGCACTTTCTTTTACCCTCCCCGGCGGCGGTCGCCGAGGCGCTGTGGGTCAATCGCGCCTATCTCGGCTGGCACACGCTGATTACCCTGAGCGAGATCCTCAGCGGCCTGGCGCTGGGGGTGGCGCTCGGCGTCACGCTGGCGCTGGGCATGATCCTCTCCCCGCGCCTGCAGCGCTGGCTGATGCCGCTGGTGCTCACCAGTCAGGCGATCCCGGTCTTTGCCCTCGCCCCGCTGCTGGTGCTGTGGCTGGGGTTTGGCATGAGCGCCAAAGTGGCGATGGCGGTGCTGGTGATTTTCTTTCCCGTCACGTCCGCCTTCTTTGACGGCTTGCGACGGGTCAACCACGAGTATCTCGATCTGGCGCGCAGTATGAACGCCTCCTTCGGCGCTCAGCTGCGGCATGTCCGCCTGATGGCCGCCCTGCCGGCGCTGGGCTCGGGCCTGCGCATGGCGGCGGCGGTGGCTCCCATCGGCGCCATTATCGGCGAATGGGTCGGCTCCGCCGAGGGGCTGGGCTACGTCATGCTCAATGCCAACGCGCGGCTGCAAACCGATATCTGCTTCGCCGCGCTGTTTATTTTAGTACTGCTGACCCTCTTCCTGTGGCTGGCGGTAGACACCCTGCTGCACCGGCTGATCGACTGGTCGCCGGAATAATCATGAAGTAATAAAGGAAAACAGATGAAAACGTCGCTTTTCGCCGGAGCAACCCTGACGGCGCTGCTCAGCGGTCACGCGCTGGCCAATGAACCGCTCACCCTGGTACTGGACTGGTATATTAACCCCGACCATGCGCCGATTATGGTGGCCGAGCAGATCGGCGCCTTTAAGGCCCAGGGTCTGGACGTCAAGATTGTCCCCCCGTCGGATCCGGCGCTGCCGCCCCGCATGGTGGCCGCCCGTCAGGCGGACCTGGCCATCACCTACCAGCCGCAGGTGCACTTCTTCGCTGACGAAGGGTTACCGCTGGTGCGCGTGGGCACCCTGATCGGCTCGCCGCTGAACACGGTGATCGCCCTGGATAAGCAGATCAAAACCCCGGCGGATCTGCAAGGCAAGAAGGTGGGGTACTCGGTCAGCGGCATTGAGCAGGCCACCCTGTCGACCATGGCGCAGCATGCGGGGATCGATCCGGCCAGTATCAAGCTGGTCAACGTCAATTTTCAGCTGACCAGCGCTCTGCTGGCGGGCCAGGTGGACGCGGTCATCGGCGGTTATCGTAATATAGAAGCGCAGGAGCTGAAGCTGCAGGGCAAAACCCCGGTGGTGATGAACGTTGAGGATTATGGCGTACCGGCCTATGACGAGCTGGTGATTGTCGCCCACCGCGACGCGATTCATGAGGCGAAAATCCGTAAATTCCTCACCGCCCTGCAGGCCGGGGTCAGCTACCTGCGCGCGCATCCGCAGGAGAGCTGGGAGGTGTTCGCCGCCGCGCATCCGGAGCTGAAGACCGAGCTTAACCATCAGGCGTGGCTGCAAACCGTGCCCCTGTTCGCCGCCGATCCGGCGGCGCTGGATAAAGCGCGCTACGACACTTACGAACAGTTTTTATATAACAATAAGTTGGTGAAAAAAGTTACACCTTTAACAAATTATGCGGTTGAGCTGCATTGACTCTTGCCATCGCTGACGGAAGGCTTTCCGTCAGCGCTTTAACGCAGCGGCAATAAAAATATAGAGACTTTCTCACTAATAATTACACTTTAAAGGGTTATCGTTACTCTGGGTTGTTTTATTATAATTCAGCAGGTTACGTTAATTTTTACCCCGGTAAGAATAACGTCAAAATAACGCAATCAATAAAACGTTGAATGCGGATTTAAAAAGCCATATATTGTGCGCGCTTTATGAATGCCAATTCAATTCCTTACACCAATTATTCAACCAGCGTTCAACCGCAATGCTGGTTGTGGGAGTGATATGATGACGGATAAAGTCCGTATTGATACTTTACGTGCCGATTTATTAGACGCAAACAACGAAACCTTTTTGGCCCGCCAGGCCGAATTCGAATCGAATGTCAGGAGTTACCCGCGTAAGTTACCGCTGGCTATCACTAAAGCTGAAGGCGTGTGGCTGACGGATGCGGATAACAAACAGTACCTGGACTGCCTCGCCGGCGCCGGTACTCTCGCTCTGGGCCACAACCACCCTGATGTATTGCAGAGCATCCAAAGTGTCATTACCAGCGGCTTGCCGTTACATACTCTCGATCTGACTACCCCGTTAAAAGATCGTTTCTCCGAATACCTGCTCTCTTGCCTGCCGGGCGAAGGGAAAGAGTATTGCCTGCAGTTCACCGGTCCTTCCGGCGCTGACGCCGTGGAAGCGGCGCTGAAGCTGGCGAAAAAATACACCGGTCGTACGTCGGTGATCAGCTTCTCCGGCGGCTATCACGGGATGACCCACGGCGCGCTGTCGGTCACCGGCAACCTGTCGCCGAAAGCGGCGGTCAACGGCATGATGCCGGAAGTGCAGTTTATGCCTTACCCGCACCTGTACCGCTGCCCGCTGGGCATCGGCGGCGAAGCCGGCGTCAAAGCGCTGACCTACTACTTCGAAAACCTGATCAACGACGTGGAGAGCGGCGTCCGTAAACCGGCGGCCGTGATCCTCGAAGCCGTTCAGGGCGAAGGCGGCGTGAACCCGGCGCCGGTCGAGTGGCTGCAGCGCATCCGCAAAGTGACCGAAGAGCACGGCATTCTGCTGATCGTCGATGAAGTGCAGGCCGGCTTTGCCCGTACCGGTAAATTCTTCGCCTTCGAACACGCCGGTATTCAGCCGGACATCATCGTGATGTCGAAAGCGGTTGGCGGCGGTCTGCCGCTGGCGGTGCTGGGCATTAAAAAGCAGTTCGACGCCTGGGAACCGGGTCACCACACCGGCACCTTCCGCGGCAACCAGCTGGCGATGGCTACCGGCCTGACCACCCTGCGTCACCTGCGCGACAACAACATTGCCGACAAAGTCGCCGCCCAGGGCGAGTGGCTGAAAGGCAAACTGGCGGAGCTGCAGAAGCGCTACCCGGTCATTGGCCACGTTCGCGGTCTCGGTCTGATGATCGGTATCGAAATCGTCAAGCCGAACGACGCGCAGGATCATATGGGCTGCTACCCGGCTGACGGCGAACTCTCTGCCCTGCTGCAGAAGAAATGCTTCGAAGCGGGCCTGATTCTGGAGCGCGGTGGCCGTCACGGCTGCGTGCTGCGCCTGCTGCCGTCCCTGCTGATCAGCGACGCGGAACTGAATGTGTTCCTCGACAAATTTGAACAGGCCCTGCTGGCCGCCGGTGTGAAACCGGTCTGAGTGGAGTCAGTGACCACCATGTCCACATTGAATCCGATTCTTGCTGGTTCGGCGCAGAGCGTTGAGGCCTATCAGCAGGTTATCGAGCAGACCAGTCAGGCCGTTGTGCAGTGGCTGAAGCAACCTGAGATGTATCAGGGGAAAAGCGTTGACGAACTGCGTGAGCGTATCTCCCTTGAATTTAACGAACAGGGGTTGGGTAACCAGGCGGCGATTGATCGTGCGATCGAGTACTTCCTGAAAGACAGCCTGTCGGTGCATCACCCACAGTGCGTGGCGCACCTGCACTGCCCGAGCCTGGTGATTAGCCAGGCGGCGGAAGTGCTGATCAACGCCACCAACCAGAGTATGGACTCCTGGGATCAGAGCCCGTCGGCGACCATCATTGAGATGAAGCTGATCGAGTGGCTGCGCGCCCGGGTCGGCTATCCGGCAGGCGACGCCGGCGTCTTCACCAGCGGCGGCACCCAGAGCAACCTGATGGGCCTGATGTTGGCGCGCGACGCCTTCTTCGCCCGTCAGGGACACTCCATCCAGCAGGATGGGCTGCCGGGGGATATCCGCCAGTACAAAGTGCTGTGCTCGGAAAACGCCCACTTCTCGGTGCAGAAGAACATGGCGCTGATGGGCCTCGGCTACCGCTCGGTTACGCTGGTGAAAACCGACGAATTCGCGCGGATGGACGTGGCCGACCTGAAGGCGAAGATTGCGCAGGCGCAGGCTAACGGCGAACAGATCATGGCGATCGTCGCCACCGCCGGGACCACCGACGCGGGGGCTATCGACCCGCTGCGCGACATCGCCGGTATCGCCGCGGAGCATCAGATCTGGCTGCACGTTGACGCGGCCTGGGGCGGCGCGCTGCTGCTGTCTGAGCAGTATCGCGACTATCTTGACGGTCTGGAGCTGGTGGATTCCGTTACCCTGGACTTCCACAAGCAGTTCTTCCAGACCATCAGCTGCGGTGCCTTCCTGCTGAAGGATGCCCGCCATTACGAGCTGATGCGTTATCAGGCGGCCTATCTGAACTCCGAGTTCGATGAAGAACACGGCGTGCCGAACCTGGTCTCCAAATCGCTGCAGACCACCCGCCGCTTCGATGCCCTGAAGCTGTGGATGGGCCTCGAAGCGCTGGGGCAGAAACAGTATGCGGCGATCATCGATCACGGCGTCACCATGGCGAAAAACGTCGCGGAGTACGTGAAGTCGCAGCCGACGCTGGAGCTGGTGATGCAGCCGCAGCTGGCGAGCGTGCTGTTCCGTTCCCGTCCGGCGCAGATGGCGCAGAGCGACGCGGCGGCTATCGCCCTGCTCAACCAGCGCGTCGGCGACGCCCTGCTGGCTTCCGGCCGCGCCAACGTTGGCGTGACCGAGCACAACGGCGTTACCTGCCTGAAGCTGACCCTGCTGAACCCGGTGGTGACGCTGGATGATGTGAAGGTCCTGCTGAGCCTGGTGGAGCGCACCGCTCAGGAGCTGCTGGCGCAATAATCTGCCTGAGCGAGGCGGCGCCTGTCGCCCCGCTCAGCGGCCAGCCCTGCCTGCACTAAGCCGATAAGTTCCCTTATCGGCTTTTTTTATGCCTGCCTGCGCGACTGGCGCGCGCTTCTACGCTTCTCGCCGCAGGGTCCGTTGACGCCTGCCCGCCGCGATGCCACAGTAAGGTCCCGATAATGGCAATCGCCAGAATCCAACGTCCCGGTAATAAGGATGATAATGGAGAAACGCTTACCCGGCCTCGATCTCGACGCCCTGCGCAGCTTTGTGACCGGCATGGAGTGCGGCAGCTTCGCCCTGGCGGCGCAGCGTCTGGCGCGCTCCACCTCCGCCGTCAGCGCCCAGCTCAAAAAGCTGGAGAGTCAGTGCGGCGCCGCGCTGGTGGTTAAACAGGGGCGGCACCTGGCGCTGACCGCGGAGGGCGAAAAGCTAATGAGCTACGCCAGACGGCTGCTGGCGCTCAATGATGAAACCCTGCGCGCGCTGCAGGGCGAACGGCTCACTGGCGAAATTCACCTTGGCATGCAGGAAGATTTTGGCGAATCGCTGATGCCGGGGATCCTTGGGCAGTTTACCCGCCACCATCCGCAGGTGCGGATCGTCGCCAGGGTGGATCGCAATGGCCCGCTGCGCCAGGCGCTGGCGGAGCAGACGCTGGATCTGGCGCTGCTGTGGCAAACCGAAGATCAGGGGCCCGGGCTGGGCCGCTGCCCGCTGGCGTGGATTGCGCATCCTGACTTTGACGTTCGCGCGCGGCTGGCGTCCGGCGAGCCGCTGCCGCTGGTGATGTTCGACAGCCCGTGTCTGATGCGTTCCCGCGCTATTGCCTGTCTCGATGCCGCAGGGATCCCCTGGCAGGTGGTGTTCGTCAGCCACAGCCTGAGCGGCATCTGGGCGGCGGTGCAGGCCGGCCTGGGGCTGACGGTACGCACCCGCATCGGCATGCCAGGCAATCTGCGCCCCGCCGGCAGATCACTGCCATCCCCCGGCAACCTGGCCGTCAGTCTGCAACAAACCCCGCGTCAGGAACCCCATTCCGCCGCGGTCACGCTGCTCGGCGAACTGATGTCCGAGGCCCTGCAGGAGTGGGTTGTTCGGTGACAGTGTCACGCCAGTTTCCCTCATCCTAACCCTCTCCCGGAGGGAGAGGGAACCGTTCGGCAACGTCTGTTACCCCGGCCAAGATTCTGTCTCCACCCGCTACGTAACCCGCCTGGCCGGGCCTACACGCGGCTTCGTAACCCGCCTTACCGGGCCTACACGCGGCTTCGTAACCCCCCAGGCCGGGCAAGCGTAGCGCCGCCCGGCAATGGGCATCCAGCACCCTTCCCGTTTCAACGCCCGGTGGCGGCTGCGCCTTACCGGGCCTACATTCTCCCTGCGCGCTCCTGTAGGCCGGGCAAGCGCAGCGCCGCCCGGCAACAGGCATTCAGCACCCTTCCCGTTTCAATGCCCGGTGGCGGCTGCGCCTTACCGGGCCTACATTCTCCCTGCGCGATCCTGTAGGCCGGGCAGGCGCAGCGCCGCCCGGCAATGGGCATAAGGGATAAAGGGAACCGTCCGGCAGTCACCGGCGTCCGCGGGTCAGGCTTTGCTCTCCTGCAGCAGCTGCTGGATCACCTGCTCCTGGCCGGCATAATCCCCTTCGCCGAAGGCGGTATAGCGCAGTTGCCCACGTGCGTCGAAAATGTAATGCGCCGGCCAGTACTGATTGCCGAAGGCGTTCCAGATGGCGTACTCATTATCCGCCACCACCGGGTAGGTTATCCGCCAGTCCTTCACCGCCTGGCGCAGCAGCGGTAGCGAACGCTCCCAGGGATATTCCGGGGTATGAACGCCAATCACCACCAGCCCGGCCGCGCGGTATTTGTTCGCCCAGTCGCGCACGTAAGGCAGGGTATGCTGGCAGTTGATGCACTCCCGGGTCCAGAAATCCACCAGCACCACTTTGCCCTTCAGACGCTCCGGGGTTAACGCCGGGCTATTGAGCCATGCGCTGCCCCCCACCAGCGAAGGCATGGCGCTGCTGGGCTTGGGCATAGCGATCGGTTGCAGAACCGTTTTCTGCGTCGGCTGCGGCAGATGGGCGGCCAGCCGCTGCTCCAGCGCCTGACTCCACCCTCCCGCGCTTTGCAAATAGCGGTCGCCGCCGCTGGCGATCAGCGCCACCGAGGCCAGCATCGCCACCCCCGCAAGCCGGCGCAGCCGTTCGCCGAACGCCAGCCCGCGACGCAGACGGGCAATCAACGCCGCGCCGCACCACCCGAGCAGGAATAACATCAGCGCCCCGCCGCTGCCGTAGGCCAGCAGCAACCCACCGGTGGTCGCCTGGCCCGGATGCACAAAGCCCAGGCTCAGTATCGCCCCCAGTACCGGCCCGGCGCACGGCGCCCACAGCAGACCCACCGCCAGCCCGGCCAGCAACGAACCGATCCAGCCGCGCTGGCGTGAGCTGGCGTCGTTAAGCTGATTCCCCAGCGCCACCAGGGGTGACGTCAGCCGCTGTGCGATGCGCTGCGAAAGCAGACTCAGCCCGACAAGGGCGAAGAACGCCAGCGCCAGGCTGCGTCCAACCAGAGTAAGATTGACCACCCAGCCGCTGGCGACCGTCACCAGCCACGAGACAGCGCCAAACATCAGCGCCATTCCCGCCAGCATGATCGCCAGCTGCCCCCGTCGGCCCCGGACGCTGGCGAACAGCAGCGGGATCACCGGCAGCGTACAGGGGCTTAGCAGGGTTAACATCCCGCCCAAAAATGCAATGAATATCGACATCGCCTTCTCCTCATTATGCCATCGCTGCCGAAGGTGGCAGCCACGACATTACAGCAAGGGGATGTAGGGCGGATGTGTCGGGAAAGCGGGAGAATTGTCGGCTTAGTTTTCTATCTGCGCTGGTGATACAGCAGGATACAATCCCTGCGCGGCGAGACGCACGCTGGCATCCAGACCGCCCTGCGGGCGATTGGCCAGGCGCAGCGTGCCGTTCATCTGGCTGACCAGCTGCGCGGCGATCGCCAGCCCCAGGCCGGTGCCGCCGGTATCGCGATTGCGCGAGTCCTCCAGGCGAAAAAAGGGCTGCAGCACCGCCTGCAGCGACGCCTCAGGGATCCCCGGCCCCTCATCCAGCACATGAATGATGATATCCCCGGCGGCGTCGCGGTTGAGGGCGACCGTTACCCTGGCGCCGAATTTCAGCCCGTTATCGATAAGGTTGGTCATCACCCGGCGCAGGGCCTGCGGTGGGATCCACACCACTCCGGCGCGCGCCTCGGGGCAAAACCGCACCGGCCGGCCGACATCGGCATAATCGCAGGCGATGCTGTCGAGAAAGGCGTCAAGGTTCAGCCGCTGGCGCGCCTCCTCCAGCGGCTGCGAGGTGCGGGCGAAGGCGATACCTTCGCGCACCAGGCGGGTCATATTGTCGAGATCCTGCAGCAGTTTGTCGCGGAGTTCAGGCTGGTCGGCCATCTCCACCCGCAGCTTCATCCGGGTGATCGGGGTTTGCAGATCGTGGGAGATGGCGGCGAGGATCCGCGCCCGCTCCTGCAGATGATCGTGGATGCGGGTCTGCATCGCGTTAAACGCGCGGGCGGCACGGCGCACCTCCTCCGGCCCCTGCTCGGCCATGGTTCCCGCCGTGTCGCTGGCCGGCTCAAGCGCATTCACCGCATGGGTAAAGCGAGTGATGGGCTGCAGTACCTGGCGAACCGCGTACCAGGCGCAGGCCAGCAGGAGGACAAACTGAGCGATCAGCACCACCGGCAGCCAGCGGGCGATGGGCGGTAGTTTCGGCCACAGGTCGAGGGTTAAGGGGGCGCCATCGTGGAGGGTAATATGGGCCTGGATATGCTGCCGCGGACCGGGGATCGCCACAATACTCACCGGATACTGCGCGCTCAACGCCTCCTGCAGGGATCGCGCCGCGTCCCGGGCGCGCCAGCTGTCCGGGTAGTCGCCGCGCTCGCCGGCGTCCAGCTGATAGCGGTAGTTGCCGCGCGCCAGCTTCGGCAGCCACTGCGGGCGTTCAGCGGGCGGCAGACGGTCGAGGATCGCCACGCTGGTGGCGACATCAGAGGCCAGATTGCCCAGCATCACGCTGCGGGCGCTGCTCATACGCTCATAAAACAGCAGCGACAGGGTTAAGGTATTCGCCAGCAGCAGCGCCAGAAACAGCAGCGCCATCAGCCTCGACTGCAGCGAGGCGGGCCAGAACCTCATTCATGCCTCTCGCGGATGGAGACCGGGACCGACAGCACATAGCCTTCGCTGCGCACCGTCTTAATATAGGCCGGCTCGCGGGCATCCTCCCGCAGGCGCTGACGCAGCCGGCTCACCAGCAGGTCGATTGACCGTTCAAACAGTTCGGCGTCGCGTCCCTGGGTCAGATTGAGCAGCTGATCGCGGTTCAGCACCCGCTGGGGGTGGTCGAGAAACACCCGCAGCAGTCGATACTCCGCCCCGCTGAGGGCGACAATCGCCCCGCTGTCGTCCAGCAGATGGCGGGCGGCGGTATCGAGCAGCCAGTCGCCAAACGCGATCAGCCTGCCCGCCTCGGTGATCTGCAGGTTGGGCGGCAGCGCCCGGGTGCGGCGTAAAATGGCTTTGATGCGCGCCAGCAGTTCGCGGGCCACAAAGGGCTTCACCAGATAGTCGTCAGCCCCCATCTCAAGGCCGAGGATCCGGTCGCTGTCGTCGGTGCGGGCGGTAAGCATCAGCACCGGGATATCCTGTTGCGGGTTTGCGCGCAGCTGGCGACAGAGCGTTAAACCATCCTCCCCCGGCATCATGATATCCAGCACAATCAGGTCGATTTGATGGTTTTTGAGCACCGACCACATGGCTTTGCCGTTCGCCGCGCCGCTGGCGCGGTATCCCGATTTTTCCAGATAGTCGACAATCAGTTCCCGGATGTCGCGGTCGTCATCGACGACCAGGATGTGGTCAATACGCTCCAAAGGCTGCTCCTGCGGCAAAATAGACTCTTCACAAGCATAAGCCGTGTTGCCGGAAGCGCAACGTCGCGCCGCCGGCAAGGCGCGGGTTACAAACGATCGGCGTCCACCACCGCCTGCGCAAACGCCGTCGGGTCCTCCTGCGGCGGGTTATGGCCCACCGGCCCCTGCAGATCCCGGTGCTCATATTTACCGGTAAATTTGGCCCGGTAGCTGGCGGGAGCCGGATGTGGCGCGCCGTTATTCGCCCCTTCCAGAGTGATGGTGGGCACCGTAATCGGCGGCAGCGCCGCCAGCCGTTGTTCATAGCTGGCATACTTCGCTTCTCCCTTCTCCAGCCCCAGGCGCCAGCGGTAGTTGCTGATGGTGATCGCCACGTGGTCCGGGTTATCCAACGCCCGGGCGGTTTTGGCAAAGGTTGCGTCGCTGAATGGCCACTGCGGCGACGCCTGATGCCAGATAAATTTCGCAAAGTCATGGGTGTTCTGCCGGTAACCGGCTTCCCCGCGCGGAGTGGCAAAATAGAACTGATACCACCACGACAGCTCCGCCTGCGGCGGCAGCGGTTTTTCGCCAATCTGCTGACTGCTGATCAGATACCCGCTCACCGAGACCAGGGATTTCACCCGCTGCGGCCACAGCGCGGCGACGATATCCGCCGTGCGCGCCCCCCAGTCAAAGCCGGCCAGATCCGCCTGCCTGATGTTCAGGGCATCCATCAGATGGACAATATCGGCCGCCATCGCCGACGGCTGACCGTTACGCGGCGTGCTGGCGGAGAGGAAACGGGTGGTGCCGTAGCCGCGCAGATACGGCACAATCACCCGGTAGCCCTTCTGCGCTAAAGCCGGCGCCACCTGCGCATAGCTCTGAATATCGTAGGGCCAGCCGTGCAGCAGAATCACCGGCTGGCCGTCGCGCGGGCCGATATCCACGTAGCCAATATTAAGATCGCCGGCGTGGATCTGGTGGATCTTGTCGAACGCCCCCGCGTCTTCAGCGGCGCAAACGGCAGCGGACCACAGGGTGGATAACCCCAGCGCCGCGGCGCTGGTATACCGGATCAGGGATAATCTGTTCATCGCTTTGTCACCTTTTATCGTCATCAAGAGAGTACGTAACCAGTTAAGCGGAAATTTGTATCCGCCATGTGCCCGACCGGGGCCGTTTTTATCTCTTCATGTCAGCGATCTGCCGCGGGATACAGTGTGATACACAATCAATGTTGGCAATTGTTGCTGGCTTGTGAATTTCTGCTTGCCCCCGGGCATAAATCCGCTACCGTGACAGCCATTTTTACCACCTGATAACCCAGGAGCCCGCTGTGGCGATTTTTGATGGTCACAATGACCTGCTGCTGAATCTCTGGCTTCACCATCGCGAGGATCCGGTGACCGCCTTCTTTGCCGGGATAGAGAACGGCCACCTCGATTATCCGCGTATTCGCCAGGGCGGTCTGGCCGGCGGCCTGTTCGCCCTCTTTGTACCTCCGCAGGAGTATATCGCCCGCGTGGCGCCCCAGTACGCCAGTCAGGCGTGGGACCCATTAACGATCCTCTGGCAGCAGCTGGCTATCCTCAAAGCGATTTGCGCCCATGACGCCAGCCGCGCGCGGCTGTGCCTGAGCGCGGCGGATATCGAACGCTGCCGTCAGGATAATGCGCTGGCGATGGTGGCGCACATCGAAGGCGCCGGCGGGTTCGACGCCCAGGGCGAAGATCTGCAGGACTTTTATCGCGCCGGGGTGCGCAGCATAGGTCCGTTCTGGAACATCGCCAATCGCTTCGGCTGCGGGGTCACCGGCGCCTTTCCCGGCAGTCCGGACAGCGGGCCGGGTCTTACCGGCGAGGGTATCGCGCTCATCGCCCAGGCCAACGCCCTGAAGATGCAGATCGATGTTTCGCACATGAATGAACAGGCCTTTTGGGATACCGCCCGTCACTCCACCGCCCCGCTGGTAGCCACCCACTCGAATGCCCACGCCCTGTGCCCGCAGCCGCGCAACCTGACCGATCGGCAACTGCGGGCGATCGGCGACAGCGGCGGCGTAGTGGGCGTTAATTTCGGCAACGCCTTCCTGCGCGCCGACGGACGGCGCGATAGCGACACGCCCTTCGCCACCATCATCCGGCATATCGACTATCTTATTAACATAATGGGTGAGGATCATGTGGCCCTTGGCTCGGATTTTGACGGCGTCACCCTGCCGGACGCGCTGGGGGATGTGGCCGGCTTACCGCGGCTTATCAATGCCTTGCGTGACAGCGGCTATGATCAATTGGTGCTGGATAAGCTGCTGTGGCGTAACTGGCTGCGGGTATTAAAAAATGTTTGGCAACAATAGGTTATATTGTAAACATAAAGTTAATTCCTTACAGATTCCGGGTTGATCTCTCTCCCGGTGAAGCGCAATATGCGGCGGCCGTCACAGATCCTGCATTATCCGTGAGGCCTGTCGTCATTTTTAAGAGGAACAAAACATGTGGAAGAAACCTGCTTTTATCGATTTACGTCTCGGTCTGGAAGTGACGCTGTACATTTCTAACCGCTAATCGCCCCGCCCGCCGTTCGCGCGGGCCTCTTTTTTCATTACCCGGTCCGTCTTCATGTTCATTAAAGTCCTCGGTTCCGCCGCCGGCGGCGGTTTCCCGCAATGGAACTGCAACTGCGCCAACTGTCAGGGTCTGCGCGACGGCACGATCCAGGCCAGCACCCGCACCCAGTCGTCGATCATCGTCAGCGATAACGGTCAAGAGTGGGTGCTGTGCAACGCCTCGCCGGATATCAGCCAGCAGATTGCCCACACGCCCGAGTTAAATAAAACCGGCGTGCTGCGCGGAACGCATATCGGCGGCATTATTCTCACCGACAGCCAGATCGACCACACTACCGGGTTACTCAGCCTGCGCGAAGGCTGCCCGCACCAGGTGTGGTGCACCCCGGAGGTCCATGAGGATCTCTCCACCGGCTTCCCGGTGTTTACCATGCTGCGCCACTGGAACGGCGGCCTGGTGCATCACCCCATCGCGCCGCAGCAGCCTTTTACCGTTGACGCCTGTCCTGATTTGCGGTTTACCGCGGTGCCTATCGCCAGCAACGCGCCGCCCTATTCGCCGTATCGCGACCGGCCGCTGCCGGGCCATAACGTGGCGCTGTTTATCGAAAACCGCCGCAACGGGCAGACGCTGTTCTACGCTCCGGGGCTCGGTGAGCCGGATGAGACCATTCTGCCCTGGCTGCAAAAAGCGGACTGTCTGCTGATCGATGGCACCGTCTGGCAGGATGACGAACTGCAGGCCGCCGGCGTCGGGCGCAATACCGGCCGCGATATGGGCCACCTGGCGCTCGGCGATGAGCACGGGATGATGGCCCTGCTGGCCTCCCTGCCGGCAAAACGCAAAATTCTTATTCATATCAATAACACCAACCCGATCCTTAACGAGCACTCTCCCCAGCGTCAGGCGCTGACGCAGCAGGGGATTGAAGTGAGCTGGGACGGGATGGCTATCACCCTTCAGGATATCGCATGCTGATCACCGACACGCTGTCGCCGCAGGCCTTTGAAGCGGCCCTGCGGGCTAAAGGCGCCTTCTACCATATTCACCACCCTTACCACATCGCCATGCATAACGGCGACGCGACCCGCGAGCAAATTCAGGGCTGGGTGGCGAACCGGTTTTATTACCAGACCACTATCCCGCTGAAAGACGCGGCGATCATGGCCAACTGCCCGGACGCGCAGACCCGGCGCAAATGGGTGCAGCGGATCCTCGACCACGATGGCAGCCACGGCGAGGACGGCGGGATTGAAGCCTGGCTACGGCTGGGGGAAGCGGTCGGTCTGAGCCGCGACGATCTGCTCAGCGAGCGCCACGTGCTGCCCGGCGTGCGCTTCGCGGTGGATGCCTATCTTAACTTCGCCCGTCGCGCCTGCTGGCAGGAGGCGGCCTGCAGCTCCCTGACCGAGCTGTTCGCCCCGCAGATCCATCAGTCGCGCCTCGACAGCTGGCCGCAGCACTATCCGTGGATCAAAGAGGAAGGCTATTTTTACTTCCGCAGCCGTCTGAGCCAGGCCAACCGCGACGTGGAGCATGGCCTGGCGCTGGCGAAGGCCTACTGCGACAGCGCTGAGAAACAGAACCGGATGCTGGAGATCCTGCAGTTTAAGCTCGACATTTTATGGTCGATGCTCGACGCCATGACCATGGCCTATGCCCTGCAGCGCCCGCCCTATCATACGGTCACCGACAAGGCGGCCTGGCACACGACCCGACTGGTGTAATCATGCAAAAAACCTCCATCGTTGCCTTTCGTCGCGGCTACCGCCTGCAGTGGGAAGCCGCCCAGGAGAGCCATGTGATCCTCTATCCGGAGGGAATGGCCAAACTCAATGAGACCGCCGCGGCGATCCTCGAGCTGGTGGATGGCCGGCGCGACGTCGCGGCGATTATCGCCATGCTCAACGACCGCTTCCCGGAAGCCGGGGGTGTTGATGACGACGTCATCGAGTTCCTGCAGATAGCCTGTCAACAGAAGTGGATCACCTGCCGTGAGCCAGCGTAAACCCGCCGTCAATCCGCCGCTGTGGCTGCTGGCGGAGCTAACCTATCGCTGCCCGTTGCAGTGCCCCTACTGTTCGAATCCGCTGGACTTCGCCCAACAGGAAAAAGAGCTGACGACCGAACAATGGATCGAGGTCTTTCGCCAGGCGCGGGCGATGGGCAGCGTACAGCTGGGCTTTTCCGGCGGCGAGCCGCTGACCCGTAAAGATCTGCCGGAGCTGATCCGCGCCGCGCGCGACCTAGGGTTTTATACCAACCTGATCACCTCCGGGATAGGGCTGACGGAGAGCAAACTCGACGCCTTCAGCGAGGCCGGTCTGGACCATATCCAGATTAGCTTCCAGGCCAGCGATGAAGTGCTCAACGCCGCGCTGGCCGGCAACAAAAAAGCCTTCCAGCAGAAGCTGGCGATGGCCAGAGCGGTGAAAGCGCGCGACTATCCGATGGTGCTCAACTTCGTTCTGCACCGGCACAACATCGATCAGCTGGATAAAATTATCGCGCTGTGCATTGAGCTGGAAGCGGATGACGTTGAGCTGGCCACCTGCCAGTTCTACGGTTGGGCGTTCCTCAATCGCGAGGGGCTGCTGCCGACCCGGGAGCAGATCGCCCGCGCCGAGCAGGTGGTCGCCGACTACCGGCAGAAAATGGCCGCCAGCGGCAACCTCACCAACCTGCTGTTTGTCACCCCGGACTATTACGAAGAGCGACCGAAAGGCTGCATGGGCGGCTGGGGATCGATTTTCCTCAGCGTCACCCCGGAAGGCACCGCCCTGCCTTGCCACAGCGCGCGCCAGCTGCCGGTGGCGTTTCCGTCAGTGCTGGAGCAGAGTCTGGAGTCGATCTGGTATGACTCGTTCGGCTTCAATCGTTACCGCGGGTATGACTGGATGCCGGAACCGTGCCGCTCCTGTGATGAAAAAGAGAAAGACTTCGGCGGCTGCCGCTGCCAGGCCTTTATGCTGACCGGCAGCGCCGATAACGCCGACCCGGTGTGCAGCAAATCCCCGCATCATCACAAAATCCTCGACGCCCGGCGCGAAGCGGCCTGCAGCGAGATAAAAGTCAGCCAGCTGCAGTTCCGCAACCGGGCCAGCTCGCAGCTGATCTACAAAACCCGGGACCTGTAATGACGCTGGCGACCCGCACCGTCACGCTGCCGGGCGGCCTGCAGGCCACCCTGGTCCATCAGCCGCAGGCCGAACGGGCGGCGGCCCTGGCGCGGGTCGCCGCCGGCAGCCACCACGAACCCTCGCGCTTCCCCGGGCTGGCGCACCTGCTGGAACACCTGTTGTTTTACGGCGGTGAGCGCTACCGGGATGATGACCGGCTGATGGGCTGGGTGCAGCGCCAGGGCGGAAGCGTAAATGCCACCACCCTGGCCCGCCATAGCGCGTTTTTTTTCGAGGTCGCCGCCGATGGTCTGGCTGACGGTGTCGCGCGTCTACAGGAGATGCTGCAGGCGCCGCGGCTGCTCAGGGAAGATATTCAGCGCGAAGTTGCGGTGATTGACGCCGAGTACCGCCTTATCCAGCAGCATGAGCCGTCGCGCCGGGAAGCCGCCGTGCGTCACGCCGCCAGCGCGCCCGCGGCGTTTCGCCGCTTTCAGGTAGGCAGCGCCGACGCGCTGGCGGGCGATCTCCCTGCACTGCAGACGGCCTTACGCGATTTTCACCACACCCATTACGTCGCCCGGCGGATGCAGCTCTGGCTGCAGGGGCCGCAGTCGCTGGAGGCGCTCGGCGAGCTGGCGGTCCGTTTCGCCGCCGGGCTTGCCGCAGGCGAGGCTCCGCCGCCGGCGCCGCCGCTGCGCCTGGACGAGACCACTGAACTGCAGCTGGCGGTCGACGCCCAGCCCGCCCTGTGGCGCTGTCCGCTGATCGCCTTAAGTGACAACGTCACCTTACTGCGCGAGTTTTTGCTCGATGAAGCCCCCGGCAGCCTGATGGCCGGGCTGCGCCAGCGTGGTCAGGCGCAAGAGGTAGCGCTGAACTGGCTGTATCAGGATCGGCACCTCGGCTGGCTGGCGCTGGTCTTCGCCAGCGACCAGCCGGAACAGGTCGACCGGCAGATAACCCACTGGCTGCAGGCGCTACAGCGGACGACGCCAGACCAGCAGCAACACTACTATCAGCTCTCCCGGCGCCGTTTTCAGGCGCTGTCGCCCCTCGATCAGCTGCGCCAGCGGGCATTCGGCTTTGCCCCCGGCGCGCCGCCCGTCGGGTTCGCCGATTTTTGCGCCGCCCTGCAAGCCGCCCCTATGGTCAGCCTGGCCTGCCAGACCCTTTCCCCAGGGGAGCCTGTTGCCACCCAGGGCTTTAGCCTGCCGCTCAGCCGCTGGCGCCGCCGCCCGGTCACTGCCCCGGCGCTGAAATTCGCTTTTTATCCGCAAGCCGCTGGCGGCCTCGTGGCCGAAAGCCCGGCGCAAGCCGCGCCGCTGCTCCACCTCCCGTTACCGGGAGAGCCGCCGAGGCTCCTGCTCCGACCGCCCTTCTCCTGCTCGCCCACTCAGGCCGAGGGGCTGGCGCGCGGGGAACAGCTGCGCCCGCTGCTCGCCGCGCTGCGCCACGCCGGGGGCCACGGCGAGTGGCATCGCTTCGACGGCAGCTGGCAGCTGTTCCTGCAGTTGCCAGCTGCCGGCCGTCGGCCGGAGGCTATTCTGCAGGCCATCGTGCGGCAGCTCGCGCTCCCGGCCGACCCGCTGACCCCGCCACCGGAGAGTATTGCTATCCGTCATCTCATGGCCCAGCTCCCCGAACGGTTAGCCACATCAGAGCATCAGGCTGGTTGGCTGGCGGCCCTGGCCGGCGGCAGCGCGGAGGATGCGCGGTGGGTCGCGCGCCAGCTGAGCCTGCTTACCGTCCCGGTCAACCCGCCGGGCAGCCTCCCCGGCCCCTGCCGTCGCGGCGTCGAACGGCTGGCTTTCCCCGGGGGCGATACGGCGCTGCTGGTCTTTATTCCGCTGCGGGATGGCGCCTCGCTGGCGGCTCTGCGGGTGCTGGCGCAGCGCTGCGAACCGCTCTTCTTCCAGCGCCTGCGGGTAGAGCAGCAGATTGGCTATGTGGTGAGCTGCCGCTATCAGCGCGTCGCCGATCGCGACGGGCTGCTGATGGCGCTCCAGTCCCCGGATCGCCGCGCCGTGGAACTGCTGCGCTGTTGCAAAACCTTTCTGCGCCAGCTGCCGCCGCTGGATGAGGCGGCCTTCAGGCCGCTACAGCAGCGCCTGGCCGCACAGGTCCGCGCCCGGACGCCGCCCGAGGCGCAGGCGCTGGCCGCCCTGCGTCAGAAGTATGCTTTACCGGAGCTGACGGCGCAGGCGGCTGACGCGCTGCGCGTCGAAGCGGTCGTCGACCTGGCCCACGAGATGTCCCGCCGGCGTCGCCGCTGGCGGGTGCTGTTCACTGCAGGGGATTAATGGCCGGGTGCATCAGGGGGCAGAAAGGCGCTGACGAAGCGCGTGAGGATTGCCGCGGCCTGCGGGCTCTCCTGCACCTCATCGTATAACCGCTGCGGGTCGATGCCCTCTGCCTGCAGCACCGCCTCCCGGTAGCGGATCAGCGCGCGGGCAATCGGCGCGGTGAATTCCGGGTGAAACTGCGTGGAGACCGCATGCGGCCCGTAGCGCACGATCTGGTGGGGGTCGTGTGCGGACGCGGCCAGCACCGTGGCCCCCTCCGGCAGGCGGGTAATGGTTTGCATATGGCTCAGATGCGCGGGAAAGGCGGCCGGCAGGTCCCGGAGCAGCGGGTCGTCGACACCCCACGGCGATAGCGAAACGGTTTGGCTGCCGCTTTCCCGTCCGGCTGGATGATACGCCACCTCGCCACCCAGGGCATGAGCCATCAGCTGATGGCCATAGCAAACGCCGAACAGCGGCATGCCGGTAGCCACCGCCTGACGGATCCAGTCGGCGGTCCGTTCGCTCCACGCCAGGCGGTCGGAAACCATCGCCCAGGAGCCGGTCAGCACCGCCACCGTCTGGCGATCCGGCGCCGGCAGCGGCTCGTCCTCAAACACCCGTACCGCGGTGAGCTGCGCCTGCCATGGCGCCAGCAGCGTGCGGAACCAGCGCGGCAGATCGCCATGCTCCTCGCGAATGGCTGCCGGGGGCGTCCCGGTCTGAACCAGCAATAATCGCTTACGTGTCACCCTTCCTCCTCACTCGTCATATTCCTTAAAAATACTATGCCGCCGGGAAGATAAGGGGACAAATAACCAATTTCTATGAACGATGCGCCTGCGGAATAAGTCCTGCCGCTTACTGGGCGTCCGCGCTCTCCCGCTGCGGCACGTCGGCGGCCGCCGCCGGCGCCTGCTGCGGGACAAAAATATGGTCCAGGATGGCGCGCGCCGTCGGTCCGGCCACCACCCCGTCCCCGCCGCCGTTCTCCAGGATCAGCGCCATCGCCACCTTCGGATGCTGATAAGGGGCAAACAGGGTATAGAAAATGTGGTCGCGCAGACGCACCGGGATCATTTTGGCGTTATAGGTCTGGTTTTGCTTCAGACTGAACACCTGCGAGGTCCCGGACTTTGCCGCAATCTGATACGGCGCGGTGTGGAACAGTTTATAGCCGGTGCCGTTGGGCAGATTCGCCATCCCATACATGCCGTTGCGCACAATGCCCCAGTACGGGGATTTCGGATCGCCGACCTGCGGCAGGTTCGCCGGCTGCTGATAACGTTCCACATGATTGCCCTGCTTCATCGAATAGAGCAGATGCGGATCCTGCACCTTGCCGTTGTTCAGCAGCGTGGTGAGCGCTTTCACCATCTGGATGGGGGTGGCGATCCAGTATCCCTGGCCGATGCCGACGGAGATGGTATCCCCCTGATACCAGGGCTTTTTATGCACCCGCTGCTTCCACGCCCGGCTCGGCAGCACCCCGGCATACTCCTCATTGAGATCGATGCCGGTAGACTGGCCGTAGCCGAACTTGCTCAGCCACTCATGGATCCGGTCGATACCCATCTCGAAGGCAACCTGGTAGAAAAAGGTGTCTGCGGACTCTTCAATGGCTTTGGTGACGTTGAGCATGCCGTGGCCGGTTTTCAGCCAGTCGCGATAGCGGCGTTGCGTGCCCGGCAGCGTCCACGTCGGCGCCCCGAAGAAGGTGGTATTCGGCGTGATCACGCCCGCGGAGAGCGCCGAGAGCGCCATATAGGGCTTCACCGTCGAGGCCGGGGGATACAGCCCCTGGGTGACACGGTTGATTAACGGTCGGTCGGGGTTATCCAGCAGCGATTTATAGGCCTGAAAGCCGATGCCTTTGACGAACGGGTTAGGATCGTAGCTGGGGCTGGAGACCATCGCCAGTACCCCGCCATCCCGGGGATCGACCACCACCACCGCCGCGCGCTGCCCCTTCAGCACCGACTCGATATACTGCTGCAGGTGCAGGTCAAGGGTCAGGTAAAGGTTTTTCCCGGCTACCGGCGGTACCTCTTTCAGCAGACGTACCACCCGGCCGTGGTTATCCACCTCCACCTCCTGGTAGCCGGTGGTGCCGTGGAGCGCTTTTTCGTAATAGCCTTCGATCCCCTGCTTGCCGATATTGTGGTCGGCAGCATAGTTCTCCTCTTCACCGTCTTTCGCCAGCCGCTGCAGGTCGCTGTCGTTGATTTTCGACACATAGCCCACCACGTGCGCCAGCTCTGCGCCGTAGGGGTATTCACGCTGCTGGTAGCTCTCCACCGTCACCCCGGGGAAACGGAATTCGTTGACCGCGAAGCGGGCCACCTCCACGTCGCTGAGGTCGGACTTGAGGGTAACCGCTTTATAGCGGCTGCTGTGGTGCATATCGTCGCGGAAACTGGCGATGTCGTCCGGCGTCAGGTCGACAATCGGCGTCAGGCTTTGCAGCAGCGCGGCCATATCGGGAATTTTGCTCGGGATCACCTGCAGGCGATACAGGGTAATATTCTGTACCAGCGGAATGCCGTTGCGATCGAATATCAGCCCGCGGCTGGGGGCGATGGGCAGCATTTTGATATCGTTTTGGTTGGAGCGGGTCTGGTAGAAATCGTGCTGCTCCACCTGCAGATGGTAGAGGTTGAAAATCAGCACGCCAAAGCAGACCACCACCAGCAGAAAGGCGATTGCGGCCCGGCGGATAAACAGCATCTCTTCCGCGGAGTGGTCGCGAATTTCATCTCTCAAAAGGGGCATTAGCGGTACATCACCTGGATCACGGGAAAAACCAACGGCGTAACGGCCGGGAAGCATAGCCTTATCGCGGCGTTAGCCCTACTGAAAGGTTGCTAATGATCTGGCAGAAATGTTTCAGCATGTTAGAGCGTGGAGAGCCTTTCCCTGTGGGAGAAAGGCATCAGGGCGCGAGGTTGGCCAGCGAGAAGTCTCGCTGGCTAACCTTTCCCCGGTAAACCCGGTTATTTTCTGGCCTCAAAAGCGATCTTAACCGCCATCCCGGCCAGTACCGTCGCCATCAGCCAGCGTTGAAATTGTTGCCAGCCCGGCCGCCGACCAAGAAAAAGCGCCACCTGCCCGGCCAGCAAGATAATCAGGCCGTTCACCGCCACGCTGATTAATACCTGGGTACAGCCTAATATTAACGACTGGCTGAGCACGCTGCCGAGTCCGGGGGTGATAAATTGCGGCAGCAGGGACAAATACAGGATGGCAACTTTGGGGTTCGCCAGGCTGGTGATAAATCCCATCAGAAACAGCTTACGTCCACTGTCGGCGGGTAAGTCGCGCACCGCGAATATCGGCCGCCCTCCCGGTTTAATCGCCTGCCACGCCAGATAGAGCAAATAAGCGACCCCGCACAAACGCAATGCATCGTAGGCGTAAGGGACCGCGAAAACCAACGCGGTAATGCCGAAAGCGGCACACAACATATAGAAGAAAAAACCCACGGCCACCCCGGCAAGGGAGATAAAGCCAGCGCGTTTTCCCTGGCAAATCGAACGCGAAGTGAGATACATCATATTGGGGCCAGGGGTTAACACTAACCCCAGCGCCACCGCGGCAAAGGCCATTAATGAAGCTAATTCAGGCATAACTTATCTCCAGATAGCGGTAATGCCCAGGCGCGCGGCGACGTTGACCATGCTCCCCAACAGTATTCTGTCTTTAGCGCCAGTCACATGGTGTCTAAGTATTAGCTTATTCTGTGTCTGCCAACAACCCCTGCGCCGGGCATTCGTTACGCTCGCGCAGCGGAAAACCCTCATCCTTTTCTCATAGTAAAATTGTCATATCTCAAACAATTAGCATTCCTTCTGCCCGTTTGACACAGATCGTTTCCTTTGCCGTCTCGTTACGACTATGGTTAATGATGAGGTGTATTTTTTACCCCTGGATCCGCCAGGGCATATAAGAGGGTGTTTCGCCCTTCGTTGAACGGAATTAGCTATTAAATCCGTAGACTCATTCAAATATCGCTTATTGGTAGCAGTGTATATCGTAACGGCATTCACAAAAGCAAACGGAGCCTGATATGAGCACGTCTAACGACCCATCCAACAACGCATCCGCCGGAAAGTGCCCTTTCCACGCCGAGACGCCCAAGCAGAGCGCCGGCAGCGGCACCGGCAACCGCGACTGGTGGCCTAACCAGCTGCGTGTCGATCTGTTGAACCAGCACTCCAGTCGTTCCAACCCGTTGGGTGAGGATTTTAACTACAGGGAAGAGTTTAAAAAGCTCGATTACTCCGCGCTGAAGGCTGACCTCAGAGCGCTGCTGACCGATTCGCAAGAGTGGTGGCCGGCAGACTGGGGCAGCTATATCGGTCTGTTTATTCGTATGGCCTGGCACGGCGCTGGCACCTACCGCACCGTTGACGGTCGCGGCGGCGCGGGTCGTGGACAGCAGCGCTTTGCGCCGCTGAACTCCTGGCCTGATAACGTCAGCCTCGATAAGGCCCGCCGTCTGCTGTGGCCGGTGAAACAGAAATATGGCCAGAAAATCTCCTGGGCCGACCTTTACATGCTGGCGGGTAACGTGGCGCTGGAAAACGCCGGCTTCCGCACCTTTGGCTTCGGCGCCGGCCGTGAAGATGTCTGGGAACCGGATCTGGACGTCGACTGGGGCGATGAGAAAGAGTGGCTGGCCCACCGTCACCCGGAAAGCCTGGCGAAACAGGCCATCGGCGCCACTGAAATGGGGCTGATCTACGTTAACCCGGAAGGCCCTAACGCCAGCGGCGAGCCGCTGTCCGCCGCGGCGGCCATTCGCGCCACCTTCGGCAATATGGCGATGGACGATGAAGAGATTGTCGCGCTGATCGCCGGCGGCCACACCCTGGGTAAAACCCACGGCGCAGCCGAGACCAGCCACGTCGGCGCCGAGCCGGAAGCCGCCCCGCTGGAAGCTCAGGGTCTGGGCTGGCACTCCAGCTACGGCAGCGGCGCAGGCGCGGATGCCATCACCTCCGGTCTGGAAGTGGTCTGGACGCAGACGCCCACCCAGTGGAGCAACTACTTTTTCGAGAACCTGTTTAAATACGAATGGGTGCAGACCCGCAGCCCGGCGGGCGCTATCCAGTTCGAAGCCAAAGACGCGCCGGAAATTATCCCGGATCCGTTTAACCCGGGTAAAAAGCGCAAACCGACCATGCTGGTCACCGACCTGACCCTGCGCTTCGACCCGGAGTTTGAGAAGATCTCCCGTCGCTTCCTCAACGATCCGCAGGCCTTTAACGAGGCGTTCGCCCGGGCGTGGTTCAAGCTGACCCACCGCGATATGGGGCCGAAATCCCGTTACCTCGGGCCGGAAGTGCCGAAAGAAGATCTCATTTGGCAGGATCCGCTGCCGGCGGCGACCCATCAGCCGAGCGCGGAAGACATCGCCAGCCTGAAAACCGCCATCGCCGGCGCCGGCCTGTCGGTGAGTGAGCTGGTGTCGGTCGCCTGGGCCTCCGCCTCCACCTTCCGCGGCGGTGATAAGCGCGGCGGCGCCAACGGCGCGCGTCTGGCGCTGGCCCCGCAGAAAGACTGGCCGGTCAATGCTATCGCCAGTCGGGTGCTGCCGACCCTGCAGGCGATCCAGCGCGCCTCCGGCAAAGCGTCGCTGGCCGATATCATCGTGCTGGCTGGCGTGGTCGGCGTTGAGCAGGCTGCGGCGGCGGCCGGCGTCAGCGTCAACGTGCCGTTTACTCCAGGCCGCGTCGACGCCCTGCCTGAGCAGACCGACGTCGAGTCGTTTGACCTGCTGCAGCCGCTGGCGGATGGCTTCCGCAACTACCGTCGCATCGAGGGCGGTGTGTCGACGGAAACGCTGCTGATCGATAAAGCGCAGCAGCTGACCTTAACCGCTCCGGAGATGACGGTTCTGGTGGGTGGACTGCGCGTGCTGGGCGCCAACTACGACGGCAGCAAACATGGGGTGTTTACCGACCGCGTCGGCGTGCTCAGCAATGACTTCTTCGTCAACCTGCTGGATATGGCCACCGTCTGGAAAGCGGCCGATGATCGGGCGGAGCTGTTTACCGGCAGCGACCGTAAAACCGGCGAAGCGAAGTACAGCGCCACCCGCGTGGATCTGGTGTTTGGCTCCAACTCGGTCCTGCGCGCGCTGGCGGAAGTCTACGCCTGCGCCGACGGGCAGCAGAAGCTGGTGCATGACTTTGTCGCCGCCTGGACCAAGGTCATGAACCTCGACCGTTTCGACCTGTGATCCCCTCGCCCCGGCACCCGCCGGGGCGTTTTTTTATACCGCCCGCGGCAGCTGTTGCAGGCGGCTCCGCGTTCGCTGAATATCCTCCAGTTCCACCCCGGCCACCAGCGTCTCCAGGTCGCAGCGGGTCACCAGCAGCAGGCGGATCTGCTTTTCATACAGCACATCAATCACGTTGATAAAGCGCTGCTGGGCCGCCGGCCCTACCGTGGCCAGCGGCGGCACCTCGTCCAGCAACCAGACGGCATAACGTTCGCTGAGCGCCAGATAGTCCATCACCGCCGTGGCGGCCTGGCAGAGCTGGGCAAAAGAGAAATGGAGCAAGTCGGGTGACGCCGCGGCCGCCTGCAGCGTGCGATAGCCTACCGCCAGCGGAACCGGTTCGGCAGGCAGCGAGGGCAGATCGTACAGCTGACGCTGTTGTTCGCTCGGGTTAACCCATAGCCGCCCGCTGCAGAAGGCGTTATCCTGGCTCAGGTGCCGTTCGCGATAATCCTCCTCGCCGTTAAGCGCGACGACCGCCAGGTGGGCGCGGATCAGCGCGATCGACGGTAAAAAGCGATCGTGATACAGCGGATTAGGCAGCAGCATCTCCGGCGGGTAGTTAGAGGTTGCCAGCAGCACGATGCCCCGTTGAAAAAGGTGTTCCAGCAGCGCCTTTATCAGCATGGCGTCGCCGGGGTCATGAAGATGAAATTCGTCAAAGCACAGCAGGCGGCAGCCGGAGGTCATCTGCATCATCACCGCCTGCAGGCCGGGCGCGCCGGGGGCATTCAGCCGCTGATGCAGTTCGCGGAAGAACTGATGAAAATGGACCCGACGCCTGGCGGCGAGCGGCAGGCTGGCAAAAAAGTGGTCGAGAATAAAGCTTTTCCCTCGCCCGGTGCGTCCCCAAACGTACAGTCCCTGCGGCGTGCCGGGCGCGGACAACAGCTGCTGGCCCAGGGCGTCGAGGCGGGCGATGAGCGACAGCTGATCGTCGTCCAGCGTCAGACGGGCACGCGCCGCCTGCTCGGCCATCACGCGGGTAAAGCGAAAATCAGCCGTCGTCATAGTCTGGCCAGATCCCGACGACACACATCCATTATTTAACATTCTTATAACCTCCGGCAGGAGGCCATTCTAGCCGCTTTCCTGCAGGTTGGCGAATCGCGCGGCGAGCGGCCATGTCTGCTGCCCCGCCGCCTGTCTCTACGCTTCCCCGACGCGCCAGTGAACCGCGGTGACGTTCTGCTGGCCGGCCACCTGCGCCATAATCTGCGCCAGCGTTTTGTGATGCTGCTTATGGCTAATCAGCTCCGCGCAAATCTCCAGCTGATCCGCCGTATCTGCCGCCGCCGACTGCAGCCCCTGCAGGGTGAACCTCTGCTGCTGAGCAATATTCAGCAGCAGCTGACGCACGGCCTTTTCATGCTCGCGTAAACAGGTGACGCGCAAAATATAGCGTTTCTCTTCGTCTCCGGCGCCCGGCAAGGCATGAATGCGCTGCGCCGCTTCGCGGAGCAGGATATTGGCGCACAGAATAATCAGCGTCGCCGCCGTCGCGTTCCAGAACTGTCCCAGGCCGCAAAGGACACCGATACCGGCCGAGCACCACAGGGTGGCAGCGGTATTGAGGCCGCGAACGTTCATGCCATCGCGCATAATCACTCCCGCCCCAAGGAAGCCGATACCGGAGACGATCTGCGCCGCAATGCGCCCGGGGCTGTCCGGCGACGCCGACATCGCGCTAAGAATAAACACCGCCGCGCCGGTGGCCACCAGCGCATTGGTCCGCAAGCCGGCCATACGTTGCCGCCACTGTCTTTCCGCGCCGATCAGCGCTCCCAGCAGCATCGCCGCGAGTAAATGTGTCATATAAGGAAATACCATCGCGCCTTCCTCCAGATAACAGAAAGCCAAAAATTATTGATGTCGCGCTCAGCCGCGCCGGGCAATTAGCGGGCGGGTGATGGTGGAGGAAATAAGCTGGTGGGAAACAGAAACATAACGGTGCCTCTCGCGTACGGTCGCGAATCACTACATTAAGGGAGGCAATCCGGTAATCAAAGATTGCTGCCCGCCGGTTCGGCAAGCAGCGAAAACAGTCGCGTTAGCTTGCCGGAGAAAAACAATAAGGATGACTGTCCAACGCATGACTCCTGTATGAAAGTGGGCACATTATAGCCCGGCGTAATAGCGGGTAAAGCGGGAAAACGCCGCCGGTGAGGATTCGTTTACTCTGTCTGGCCCGGACCCTGGGCAGCGCGATAACGCCAGGCGGGGAACATTGCCGCCCACGGTGATTTACTTCAATTCTTCCCCTGGCGTGCGGCGAAAAGCAGCATGAATCTCAACTTTCCTCCTGTACGGCGCGATCTTGCGCTAAAGATTGCCGTTAACGCTGAAGATTAAAAATTTAAAACTATTAACAATCACTTAACATTAGCAGGCAAACCATTCTTCCTGAGGAACACAACACCATGTCTACTACCCAGGTTCTCGGCGAAACGCCCTATGCTTCGCCAGGACAACCGCACGCCAGCTTAACCGGACGCATTGACGCGCTGCCCGCCTCCTTCGGGTTATGGTCGTTTATCACCCTGCTCTCCCTCGGCGGCTTCTTCGAGCTCTATGACTTGTTCCAGACCGGGTACATCAGCGCGGGCCTGCTGGCGGAGGGTATTTTCCACACCGGCGCGGCGGGGATCTTTGGCATCGCCGATCAGGCGGCCTTTGCCTCCGCCACCTTTATGGGGCTGTTTATCGGCGCGAGCTTGCTGGCGCCGCTGGCGGACAAGCTGGGACGCCGGCTGACCTTTATGGTGGCGCTCGCCTGGTACGGCTTTTTCTCGCTGCTGATGGCGACCCAGAGCAGCGCGGAAGGGGTGATCTTCTTCCGCTTTATGGTGGGAATCGGCCTCGGCATTGAGCTGGTGACCATTGACACTTACCTCAGCGAATGGGTCCCTACCCACCTGCGCAATAAAGCCTTCGCCTTTGCCTTCTTTATCCAGTTTCTGTCGGTTCCGGCGGTGGCGCTGATGTCCTGGATATTGGTGCCAACCACCCTCTTCGGCCTCAGCGGCTGGCGCTGGGTGATCATCTTCGGCGCGCTGTTCTCGCTGGCGATCTGGTTTATCCGCAAAAAACTGCCGGAGTCAGCCCGCTGGCTGGAAACCAAAGGGCGGCATGATGAGGCGCATGCGGTGATGTGCGCGATGGAAGCCCGCTGCGGCCTGACGCCGTCGCCTAAGCATGCGCAGGCGGCGGAGAGCGTCGTCAAACGCGGCACCTTCCGCGAAATCTGGGCGCCGCAGTATCGGCAGCGCACCCTGATGCTGATGGTGATGAATTTCTTCCAGGCGATCGGTTTCTTCGGCTTTGGCAACTGGCTGCCGGCATTGCTCTCCGGTCAGGGCGCCAGCATTACCCACAGTCTGCTGTACGCCTTCTTTATCACCCTCGCCTATCCGCTGGGCTGCCTGTTCTGCACCCGCTTCGTGCATCGCTTTGAGAACAAGTGGCAGATCGTCCTCTCCGCGCTGATGACCGTCATCTTCGGCACCCTGTTTGCCCTGCAGAACAGTCCGGTTCTGCTGGTGATCTGCGGGTTTATGATCACCTGGTCCAACGCCTGGCTGACCATCAGCTACCACGCCTACCAGGCCGAGGTCTTCCCGACCCATATTCGCGCCCGCGCCGTCGGCTTCTGCTACTCGTTCAGCCGGCTCTCGACCGCGGTGACCAGCATCCTGATCGGCATTATTCTGCAATATGCCGGCACGCCGGGGGTGATTAGCTTTATCGTCGTCAGTATGCTGATGGTGATGCTGTCGGTGGGGATCTTCGGCCCGAGAACCCGGGGCATTCGACTGGAGAATATCTGAGGCTGGCCTTAGCCAAAAATCCCCTGCGCCTCGGCGAAGCATTTTTCCGCCAGCGTCGAGACCGGCTCCTGCTGGCGCATAATCAGCGCCAGCTGCGAATCGACCTGGCTTTCGGCGATGGGCAGGATGTCAAGATTGTCGCTGAGGGCTTCCAGGCCGTTGTTGAGCGGCATGATGGCGCAGCAGATCCCCGCCTGCACCGCCTGGATTATCTGAAACGTCGAATCGCTTTCAAAGACAGACTTCGGCGTTAGCCCTTTGGCCTTAAAGCTGATTTCAATGGATTCCCGGTAGTACATTCCCTTGGTCAGAAAGCCAAGGGGCAGCGTCGCCAGCGTATCCCACCCCGGCGTCCCGCCGCTGAAGTCGAAATGGCGTTTATCGTGCAACAGTCCCATCCGGGTTTGCGGCAGCCGGGCGATCTTAAACAGACGTTCATCCAGATGCTGCAGGTAACAGATCCCCAGGTCCAGCTGGTTGCGGCTGACGCCATCGATAATCTGCTCCGAGGTCATTGACAGCAGGCTGAACTGCAGCGCCGGGTATTTCTCCGCGAGAGGTTTAATCAGCTGCATCGGATTGAGGCTCGCCAGCGGCACCATGCCAACCCGCAGCTGACCGACCATCTGTCCGCGACAAATGGCCGCCTCCGCCGCCAGACCGTCATGGGCGGCAAGCACCGCCCGCGCCCAGGCCAGGATCCGCTCCCCCTCCGGGGTAAAACCCTCGAAGCGCTGGCCGCGCTGGATAAGGGTCAGGTTCAGCTCCTCTTCCAGATTACGAATGCGCATGGAGAGGGTCGGCTGGGTAATATGGCAGGCTGCCGCCGCCTGGCCAAAATGGCGCGTCTGATCGAGCGCGATCAAATACTTGAGTTGCTTAATGTCCATTCTTTTTCCCGTTTGAACCCCGCCGTTCACCCCAGGGGCCGCGCACAGGTTACCAGAATGTTAGTTTCATAACCGATAAATTCAAGCGAGGAGACGAGGGAGCGACGGGCGCAGGACGGCGCGACGCCGCCCAACGCCCTCCTTCTTTAACGCACGCCGGACAGCGGGCGGATCTCTTTCGAGCGCAGCGTCAGGCGGACGGGGACCGACTTATAGGAGGGCGTCCCGCTCTCTTCATCCAGATAGTTCAGCGGCACCAGCACGTTGGCTTCCGGATAATAGGCGCCGACGGTGCCGGGCGCGATGCCGTAGGCCACCACCGTGATATCTCTGAGCGTCAGCGAGCTACCCGGCAGCGCAGTGTGGATATTGACCCGATCGCCATGCTCCAGACCCTGGGCGGCCATATCCTGCTCGTTCATAAACAGCACGTCGCGACGGCCGAAGACGCCGCGGTAGCGGTCATCCATGGCGTAGATGGTGGTGTTGTACTGGTCGTGGCTGCGCAGGGTCACTAAGCGCATCACCTCCTCGCCCTCCACCACCACGTTCTCATGCACGCCTTTGAAAACCGAGAACATGGCTTTGCCGGTGGCGGTAGGCCAGATGCGCTCGGTCGGCGGCAGCGGCATGCGAAAGCCCCCGGGGTGGCGAATGCGCTGGTTATAATTTTCGAACCCCGGAATGGTCTGTTCGATCAGATCGCGAATACGGTCGTAATCTTCCACCAGATACAGCCAGTCCACTTTGCTGGCCGGCAGAGTGGCCTTCGCCAGACCGGCGACAATCGCCGGCTCCGAGCGCAGCGTCGGCGAGGCGGGCTTTAGCTTGCCTGACGAGGCATGCACCATCGACATCGAATCCTCGACGGTGATCGACTGTCGGCCGCTGGCCTGCAGGTCAAGCTCGGTGCGGCCAAGGCACGGCAGAATAAAGGTCTCTTTCGCCGTCAGCAGGTGCGAGCGGTTGAGCTTGGTGCCGACGTGCACGCTGAGCTCAAGGCCGCGCATCGCCGGGAAGGCGCGTTCGTGATCCGGCATCGCCACGGCGAAGTTGCCCCCCAGGCAGATCAGGGCTTTGGCGTCGCCGGCGATCATGGCCTCCAGCGCCTTCACCGCATCGTGACCATGATGCCGCGGCGGCGTGATCCCCATCACCCGCTGCAGGCTGTCGAGGAAGGCCGCGGAAGGTTTTTCGCTGATCCCAACGGTGCGGTTTCCCTGCACGTTAGAGTGGCCGCGCAGCGGACAGATGCCGGCCCCCGGCTTGCCGATATTGCCGCGCATCAGCAGCAGGTCGGCAATCAGCCGGACGTTGGAAGTGCCTTTATTATGCTGAGTGATCCCCATGCCGTAGGTGACGATGGTGGCCCTGGATTTGGCGTAGGCCACGGCGACCTGGGTCAGCGACTCGCGCGTCAGGCCGGACTCCTGCTCAATGTCCTGCCAGCGGGTGGCGTGCAGATCCTCGGCGAAGGCGGCGAACCCCTGGGTATGTTGCGCAATAAACGCGTGGTCGAGCACCTGGCCCTGCTGCTCCTCCAGCTGCAGCAGCGCTTTGGCGATCCCTTTCAGCGCCGCCGCGTCGCCGCCGGCCCGCACCTGGTAGTAGGTCGAGGCGATCGGCGTCGAGCGATATGTCGCCATCTCCATCACGTTCTGCGGGTCGGCAAAACGCTCCAGCGCCCGCTCACGCAGCGGATTAAAAACGATAATCGGCACGCCGCGGCGGGAAAGCTCATGCAGGGTGCCCATCATCCGCGGGTGGTTGGTGCCCGGATTATGGCCGATAGAGATCACCAGCTCGGTCTGGTCAAAATCGTCGAGGGAAACGGTGCCTTTGCCAATGCCGATCGACTGCGGCAGGCCCACGCTGGTGGATTCATGGCACATGTTAGAGCAGTCGGGAAAGTTATTGGTGCCATACTCGCGGGCAAACAGCTGAAACAGCCACGCCGCTTCATTGGAGGCCCGTCCGGAGGTGTAGAATTCAACTTCATCCGGCTGCAGGCCGCGAAGGATCTCGCCGATACGGGCGAAAGCCTCTTCCCACGCCACCGGGCGCAGCGTGTCGCTGGCGCGGTCGTAAACCAAAGGATGGGTTAAGCGGCCATAGCCCTCCAGTTCAAAATCGCTTTTCGCCAGCAGGGAGGTCACGGTGTTAGCCGCGAGGAACGCTGGCGTCACCCGTTTGGTGGTCGCCTCCCAGGTCACCGCTTTGGCGCCGTTTTCGCAAAACTGAAAAGTGGATTTATGCTCTTTATCCGGCCAGGCGCAGCCCGGGCAATCGAAGCCGTCAGGCTGGTTGGTTCGCAGCAGCGTGGCGGGCGCTTCAAAGGCATCCATCTGGGTACGCACGGCGATGGCCGTCGCCTTCAACGCGCCCCACCCGCCTGCCGGACCGTCATAAGGGTGAACACCGGGAACCGCGCGTCTTTTATTGGTCATCTTTTTACTCCTGCTGCTCTGTTCTGGCCGCCGCCGGCGGAAAAAAAGCGTGCGACGACCCCGGCGACGAGGCGTGGTGTGCGCGGCGTCACCTGATAAGAATGCTGTTTCTCAAGGATAGTACGATGGGAAAGCGTAGGTACTGCGTTTGTTAACCGAATAATAACATACACCACAAATCTGTATAATTGATGTTATCTATCGGGTGTTAAATTTAACTTATTTGCAAATTTTGCTTTTATCGCCCCCTCCGCGCGGCGGGTCGCATGGGCGCGGGAAAGTGATGACCGGGCAGCGGAAACTGCCCGGTGCGCAGGGGCTCAGGTCAGGTTGAAGTACCGGTCCGGACGCAGCGTCTCCGGCAGCGGATGTTGACCGGTCATGTCGAGCAGATTGCGCTCAATGGTATTGCACATCGCGTTCAGCGGCAGGTCGTTGGCGGCGGTGCCGAAGGGATCTTCCAGCTCTTCCGCCAGTGAATCCCACGACAAAAAGGTGTAGGAGATAAAGACCGAGACAAACGGCGTCATGTAGTGCAGATCCCCGACCAGGGCGAACGGCAGCAGCGTGCAGAACAGATACACGGTGCGCTGGAGGATCAGGGTATAGGCGAACGGCACCGGGGTGGTGGCCAGCCTTTCGCAGCCGCCCAGCACGTGCGCCAGCTCATCGAGTTTGTTGTCCATCAGCCCATAGGTGATGTCGCTAAGCTTGCCCGCCTCGCGCAGCTGGCCGATTTCGTTGCCGACCAGCAGCAGGATCCGGTTGGTGGGCATTGAGCTGGCGAGGATCTCCGCCACCTGGTCCGCCGGCAGCAACCGCCGCAGGTCAGCCGTCGGATCGGTTTTGCGCAGCTGGTGCTTCAGGCTCCAGCTAAAAGCCACCAGGTAGCTGACAATGCGGCGATGGGCATCGTGTTCGGCCGGCAGGATATTGCGCAACTGGCGCACCAGCGTACGTTCGGCGATAAGCACCGTCCCCCACAGATTGCGCGCCTCGACGAAGCGGCTGTAGCTGGCGCTGTTGCGAAAGCCGAGGAAAATCGCTATCGCGATCCCCAGCAGGCTGAACGGCGCCACCGTTAAGTGGATCCCCAGCTGCGCGTACCATTGATAGCTGATAATGGCGATGATGGACATCAGCACATTAAGCAGCAGACGAAAGATGATTTTCGACAGCACGGAGCCGTGCCAGTCAAATAGGCGAAGAAACCAGTGTTGTTCTGGCCGAATGATCATTGTCTGACTTCCTGAATTACCGCTCTGGTTATTATCTCTAAATAAAAAATAGAGAGTATCGATGAACCGATTGGTTTATTTTATCGTTAACTGCAACGGGCAGATCTGCGCCATTATTTAGCGATGGTCATGGCCGGCTCAGTATGAGCCTTATTTATCGTTCGGGCAATCAAAGTGCGAGCGGGTGGCCGAGGAATAATGGCTCAGGGATAAAATAGCCGCTGAGCCAGTCTGTTTTCCGCTTATGACGTCAGGCAGTTTGCCTCCCCCGGCGAACCGGCAACCGCCGCGCTGGGATCGAGATGCACCATCACATTGAGCACCGGATGGTGCGCTATGACCCGCGCCCGCGCCTGCCGGGCAATCTGATGCCCTTCGGCTACCGACAGCTCTCCGGCCACCTCGAGATGGACATCCACCAGCACCAGATCCCCCGCCTTACGGGTTTTCAAATCGTGCAGACCCGCCACGCCCGGCGTGGCCCGCAGCGTGCCGGCGATCGCCCGCTGCGTCTCTTCATCGACGGCGCGGTCCATTAAATCGTGCAGCGCGGTGGCGGCGAAACGATAGCCCATCCGCGTAATCACCAGCCCCACCGCCAGCGCGGCGAGCGGATCGAACCAGGCAAACCCGGCCAGATTACCGATGATCCCCAGCGCCACCACCAGGGATGACGCGGCGTCCGAGCGGGCATGCCAGGCGTTGGCGATGAGCAGCGAGGAGTTCAGCCGCCTGGCGGCCGCCAACATATAGCGAAACAGTCCCTCTTTGACCACCAGCGCCGTCAGCGCCATCCACAGCGCCACGCTGTGCACCGGCGCAATCGTCTGCGGTTGCGCGAGATGATCCGCTGCAGACCACAGCATACCGACCCCGACCAGCGCCAGGATCGCGCCGAGGATCAGAGAGGCGCCGTTCTCATAGCGCCAGTGGCCATAATGGTGATCGTGGTCAGAGGGCCGGCGACTCTTTTTATTCGCCACCAACACAACGCCATCGGCGAGCAGATCGGAAAAAGAGTGCATTCCATCGGCAATTAACCCCTGGGAACCCGAGAATATTCCCACCGCAATCTGCAACGCGGAGAGAAGAATATTGACCACCACGCTAACCAGGGTACTCTTTCGCGCCTGCTCCGAACGCTGATGATATTTATTATCATTGTCAAAATTATGTTGTGTCATTATTTCTCTCCCTCAGTGAGCGGGAAGAATAAACTGACAAGCTGAGTTTATGCTTAACAATATAAAAGCCATTGCCTTGCGGTTTAACGAATTCGCTGCGGTCGTTAATGAATAGATTCTGAAAGTGTGGCCGGAGAGGTACAACCGCGCGCGGATGGACTATCTTATCACTGGCGCCGACAGGTCGGCCGCCTTCTCTTAGCCACCACAGGAGTCAGCGATGTCAGATATCACACCCTCCCGGCTGCGTTTTGCCATTAATCTGGGCAATGCGGTACTGGCCCATCCTGGCGAAAGGGGCGTGCCGACAGGCATTACCCCCGAGCTCAGCCATCGACTGGCGAAGCGCTGGGGCGTCGCCGCCGAGTTCGTCACCTATCCTGCCGCCGGTAAAGTGGTGGCCGACGCCGGCGGCGAACGCTGGGATATTGCCTTTCTGGCCATCGATCCGGCACGGGAGGCGACCCTGCGCTTTACCTCTCCCTATATCACCATCCAGGGAACCGCGCTGGTGAGAGCCGGTTCGCCCTGCCAGAGCGTGGCCGATATGGATCGCCCGGCAACCACGATTAACGTCGGGCAAAACGCCGCCTACGATCTGTGGCTAACCCGCCATCTGCAGCACGCCAGCCTGAATCGTCTCCCCTCCTCACAGGAGGCCATCGACGCCTTCCTCGCCGGTGAAGGGGATATGGTCGCCGGCATCCGTCAGCCGCTGGAGGCGACAGCGCGCCGCCATCCGGAGGTGCGGGTCCTGGCGGATAATTTTACCGAGATCCACCAGGCCATCTGCGTCGCCCGGGAAGACGTGGCCCGCTTTAGCGCGGTGAACGACGCGTTGAACGAATGGCGAGCGGACGGTAGCCTGGAGGCGCTGATTGCCCGGCACCTGGGCGAGGCGGGCTGAATCACGCCTCTGCCATCCGGCGCATGGCGCAATGCCAGGCGCCGTTGCGTACCGAGGCGCGCAGCACGCGGGCGATAGCCTGCACCATCAGACGCGTCGTGCGCCGCTGCAGCGGCGTCAGCGACAGTCCCAGCATCTCCTGCGCCCATGGCGGCAGAAGATCGATCCCGGCCCGCATCATCACCTGGCCAACCGGCTGACTCAGGCGACCCGGCAGACGGGTGGTGAGCAGCACCTCGGCCACCTCCCGGGTACGTTCGTCACAGCGCAGCTGCGGGCGCATCGCCTCAAGATAGTCCGCGACCTCATTCGGCGTCCGGGGAATATCCTCGGCCCCCAGCCGGCGAGCGATCTCCGCCGACTCGCGAAAATAGTCCTCCTGGCGCTGGTCGCTGACCACCGTGCGCTTATAGCGCAGGTGGGAGGCCATAAAGCGGCTGCACTCGGCGACATGCACCCAGGTCAACAGCGCCGGGTCGCTTGCCTGATACGGCGTGCCGTCCTTGTCCACCCCGGCGATCCGCTGATGGATCCCCTGCACTTTGGCGATCAGCCGCTCCGCGTCAGGGGTGGCGGCAAAGGTGGTGGCGGAGATAAACTGACTGGTGCGGCGCAGGCGGCCAAAGATATCCTCGCGAAAACGGGAGTGGTCCCAGACGCCGGCCAGCGCCAGGGGATGCAGCATCTGCAGCAGCAGCGCGCTAATGCCGCCACACAACATAGAGGTAAAATCGCCATGCACCTGCCAGATGGCTGATTGCGGACCAAACAGCCCCGGCTCCCCTTTGGGCTGTTCAAAATCAATCTCTTTTAGCGCCATGCCGGTCAGGCCGAGCACCTGCGCCTCGATCATCCCGCGAATGCCGATCATGATGGAATCCTTTACGTTTGCGAAAGGACCAAAGATACCACTATTGCGCAGCGGAGGCAGTGGCGGGGAGAGAGATCGCGGGAACGGTGCCCGCAGAGTGCGGGCACGACAGCTTACGGATTCAGCTGGTAGTCGAGGGTGATATTGGCTTTCAGCACCTGCGATACCGGGCAGCCGGCCTTCGCTTTCTGGATGATCTCATCGAACGCCGCCGGCGCGACGCCCGGCAGGACAATCTGGCTTTGCAGCGCGATGTCGGTTATCGCAAACCCGCCGTCGGTTTTATTGAGGGTGACCACCGCGGTGGTGTCGATGGACGTCGCGGTATAGCCCTCTTCGCTGAGCATCAGCGACAGAGCCATCGAGAAGCAGGCGGCATGCGCGGCGCCGATCAGCTCCTCGGGGTTGGTGCCTTTCACCCCTTCAAAACGGGTGTTAAAGCCGTAGGGCTGCTGGCTCAGCGCCCCGCTCTCCGTCGACACGGTGCCTTTGCCATGCTTGAGATCGCCTTCCCAGTGCGCCAGCCCTTTCTTATGAATCGCCATATGACTCCTCCTGTGATGATGTCGAACAAAAAGTATAGTGCCTGATGCCGAACCTGCGTCTATTCTGCAGCCCGCCACCCCGGCGTTCCCGAAAAGTACCCGTTGCGGGTGACGCTAACGGCCATCGTGAGGATGATAAGGATCGGTTTTGTCATCCTCGCTGTCGTCCCGTTTACGCGGCACTTCGCCCTGTTCGCCCGGCGCCTCGCGCGCAGGATGCTTCCCGCGCTCCTCGCCATGCGGGTGAGATGTTGTGCTCATACCGGCAAGCCCCCCTTATTTAGGCGACTGTTTGAGCAGGCGATCGATACGCACTACCGGCGGCGTCATTTTGCGATCAAGGCTACCGTTAATACTGACCAGATCGTCAGGCTCTACATGCTGTTCATTAAACGCGGCAACCGGAATAATGGCGGTGATGGTGCCGCTTTTATCGCGAAACTGATAACGGTCATCTCCCTGCCGGGTCAGCAGATTGCCGCGCAGCGAAATCGTGGCGCCGTCGTGCATGGTTTTCGCCTGCTCAACGGTCATGATCCGCCCCTCCTCGACGCCGCGATAGCCGTCATCCAGTTTGTGCGGCGGCGGCGGCGCGGCATCCTGGCTAAAACCGCCCTTATCGTCCGCTTGCGCGACAGCGGCGGCAAACAAACAGGCCATGGCCAAGGCTAATTTTTTCATCATGCCTCCTTGTTTTTGCTGATGAACAGAATAAAGCCTGGCTGAGGCTGGCCATTTTTACAAAGTCAATTGTTCTGATATCGTCTAATATAAGAATGTCCTTATCGTTGCGCTGATGCCGAAACGAAACGCGGGAAAAATAATAATGATTGAGAATCAACAGCCTTGTCCCATCGTCGACGAAAATGAACGAGCCCTCCGCTTTGAATATCGCTTCAGGCGCTATGGGATAATTGCACTCAGCCTCATTATCCTTACCGCGTTAAGCGGCCTGTGGTCCTCTGGTTATTTCAGTGAGGCGCACCGGGAAAGCGCCGGAGGTGAATTAATCGTCGATTACCAGCGTTATGCCAGACTGATGAGTGAAACCGAACTCAATATTCAGATCAAACCCACCAAGGAAAATGACACCACGATCAGCTTCGCCGCCACGTTATTAACTCGCTACCAGCTTGGCGATATCCGCCCGCAGCCGGATAAAATGTACAGTGCCGACGGGAAATTATATCTGGTGTATCAGCGGACGACCAGCCGCTCGCCGCTCTCGGTGTGGTTAGCGATTACCCCCAAAACCATAGGCACGCTCTCCCTGCAGGCGGCCGTCAACGATCGCCCTGCCGTCAGCTGGCAGCAGTTTGTCTATCCGTAGGAGTCGCGATGGAAATGGTCCTTAGAGCCGCAGCAATCTATCTGATATTGCTGATTATTTTCAAGATTGCCGGCAGACGAACCCTGATGCAGTTAACGAATTTTGACCTGATATTGCTGCTGATTATCAGCGAAGCCACCCAGCAGGCGATGCTCAGCACAGACTATTCCGTCACCGGTTCGATGCTGACTATCGTCACCCTGGTCAGTATTGATATTTTATTTGGTTATATTAAGAAAAAATTTGCCCAGGCGGAAAATTTCCTTGATGGCACGCCGGTTATCGTGGTGGAAAATGGTGCTGTCATCGATGAGAAAATCAAGCTCGTCAATATTTCTGTCGATGATATCCTGCTGGCGGCCAGGCAGCACCATGGGATTTATGAACTGAAAGCGATCAAATTCGCTATTCTCGAACGTAACGGCCAAATATCCATTATTCCGCAACAGGAATAACAGCGGAATAGCTATTTATCGCGCTCCGGTTGTTTATCCCCCGATTCCGGGGCGCGGGTGGCGTCATCCTCTTCTTTTTCAACGCTACGCGTGTTTAATGTCAACATTTTTCCTCCTCGCGGGTTGTCAGGGACCTTAGAGATTATAGAACCTCAACGCCTGCTTATGCAGAAACAGGCCAGAGTCATCAGGATATGTCGCCTGATTCACACTGCGCTTATTCCAGGATATTTCCCACCTCACCGTTGTTATTTGTGCTTAATAATTACTCGATCCGTGCAGCTTAAATTTACGATAGCGAAAAAATGAATGAGGTCACTATGTCCGTGATGGTTATTACCGGCGGAACCGCCGGGGCAGGAAAAGCCACCGCGCTGCGTTTCGCCCGCGCAGGGTATCACGTGGCGCTGATCGCCCGCGATGAAACGGGTCTGCAGGAGACGCAGCAGGCCTGCGAACGGTTTGGCGTCAAAACGCTGGCGATTAGCGCCGATGTTGCCGATGCCGGGGCTGTGCAGCGCGCCGCCGCCGAGGTGGAAGCCACCCTCGGTGCCATAGACGTCTGGATCAACAACGCCATGACCACCGTGCTGGCGCCCTTTCGTCAGATGAGCGACGACGAATTTCGCCGGGTGACGGAGGTGACCTATCTTGGCTATGTCAACGGCACCCGCGCGGCGCTGGAGGTGATGACGCCCCGGGATCGGGGGGTGATTATTCAGGCTGGATCGGCGCTGGCCTGGCGCTCGATCCCCCTGCAGTCGGCCTATTGCGGAGCCAAAGCGGCCATTCGCGGCTTCACCGATGCCGTGCGCACCGAGCTGATGCATGAGAAAAGCCACATCCAGTTGACCATGGTCCAGCTGCCGGGGATGAACACCGCTCAGTTTGGCTGGGCACGCAACAAAATGGATCAGGCCATGCAGCCGGTACCGCCGGTCTATCAGCCGGAGGTCGCCGCCGAGGCTATCTACAGCGTGATCCAGCGGCCGGTGAACGAGCTGTGGGTGGGGAAAAGCACCATCCAGTCGATCCTCGGCCAGGTCTTCTTCCCTCGTCTGCTCGATCGGCTGATGGTGAAGAAAGCGTGGGAGGGACAGTTTACCGGCCAGCCGAAGCCGGCAGAGCACCAGGACGACCTGTTCACGCCGGTGCGCGGCAATCATCCCGGACACGGCCCCTTTAACGATGGCGCACGGCGTAAAGCAGTGACCATCAGCGCCGATCTACCGGGAAAAGTGGCTGCCGGCGTCGGCGTGGCGGTGGCGACGATGGCCCTGCGGGCGTTGTTCCGTCGACCGGGGAGACGGCGCTAAGGCAGGCTGCGGCTGAACCAGCGGTAGCCATACCCTGAGAGCGCCAGCCGCGCCTCTTTCCCACCGTGCAGCCCGTCCTGGTAGAACTTATCTTCCAGAATCGGGCTCCAGTAGCCCTCGGCCAGCGGCGGGAGCTGCACCTCTACCGCCTGCTGGCCGCAGTTCGCCAGCATCAACACCTCCCGCGATTCGCTGCGATAGCACAAGGCCAGCACCGCGGCAGGCTTCACCGCAAGGAGGGTAAAAGGGATGGATCCCGGTTCAGTATATTCCGTGCGCGCCAGCACCATATTGCGCACCCGATGCAGTAGCGAGCGGGGGTGGCGCAGCGCCGCTTCGACATTGATCCGCTGGTAGCGAAACCGTCCGCTGGCCACCGGTTTTACCGGCAAATCCTCCCGCGCCGCCCGGGAGAAGCCGCCGTTGGGCGCCGCCGACCACTGCATCGGCGTTCGGACCGCGTAGCGCTCCGGTAAGCGCAGATCGTCGCCCATACCAATCTCGTCGCCATAGCGCATCACCGGCACGCCAGGCAGCGCCAGCAGGATAGCATGGGCCAGCGCGATGCGTCGGGTATCGCCACCCAGCATCGGCGCCAGCCGCCGGCGCACGCCGCGCTGGTAAACCGACATCGATTTATCCGGGGCAAAGGTGCGGATAACCTGGCGCTTGTTGCGTTCGCCAATCCCCTCCAGGTCCAGTTCATCATGGTTACGCAGCCAGTTGACGAAGCAGCATCCGTCCGACGGGGCCACCATCGCCTGCAGCGCCTTCACCACCGGGGTGGCGCGCTGCTGCGCCAGGCTGACATAGAGGTATTTATTAAGCCAGAAATTGAGCACCATCTGCAGCCGATCGCCGCGGCCGAAATAATGGCGATACGCTTCCACCTCCACGTCCACTTCACCCAGCAGTATCGCGTCGGGGTTGAGGCGCTGCACGACCTGGCGAAGATGCGTCAGCAGCGGGTAGCCCCGCGCCTCTTCACCCTTCCCGGCCTGCTTCACCAGATGTGACGCCGCATCGAGGCGAAATCCTGACACCCCGGCCTGCAGCCAGAAGGTGATGATGTTTTCTATTTCGGCGATCACCGGCGGATGAGCGAGATTCAGGTCGGGCTCATGCCGATAAAACATGTGACGATAGTATTGTCCGGCCTGGTCGTCCCAGCTCCAGACGCTCTCCTCGACGCCGGGAAACATGGGGGGATCGTCGTTCTCCGGCGGCCGATCGGCCCAAAGATAGTATGGCCGCCACGGCGAGCGGGGATCGCGTCGCGCCGCCTGAAACCACGGGTGCCGGGCGGAGGTGTGCTGGATAACCAGCTCAACGATCACCCGCAGTCCCAGCTCCCGGGCGCGGGCAATCAGCTCAATCACATCGGCGATGGTCCCGAAGCGGGGATCGGGCTGCAGATGGTCGCTGATATCATAGCCATCATCCTGCAGTGGGGTGAGATAGAAAGGGGTCAGCCAGAGCACCGTCGCCCCCAGACTACGAATGTAGTGCAGCTTTTGGCGGATACCGGCAAGATCGCCAAACCCATCGCCGTTGGCGTCGTAAAACAGAGAACTGTCCACCTGATAGATGACCGCTCTGTGAAACCACTCTTCCTGTTGCATCACTATCACCTTGCGTTCTGCCCGCCACTGTCAGCTTCCTCAGCGCGCCCTCCTGTTCCTGACGTCTGCTTTGCCGACAGGCGGTACGGGATCGGGCTCTGCAGGAGGGGCCCTGTTCGCCACCGCGTCCACCAGCGCCTGCTGCCTGGCGGTTAATTTCAGCGGAACCGCTTTCTCCGTGGCGAGCAGCGCGATGGTGTGGCGCTTAACCATAATTGACTCCGGCGGCTTATTGTCCGGCCTCAACGCCGGGCAGATTGTTATGCATCAGATATTGCCCGGTCAGCGCCGGCAGATGATGCAGCAGCCAGTCAGCCATCCCTCTCTCTTCGGCAAGGATCCCTTCCAGAGTAGGCATCGCGCTATGGTCCCCCACTCGCTTCGCCGCCGTTAATAAAGCGGTATAGCAGGCGACCTCAAATTGGGCAAAAACGTAGGCGGTGATAATCAGTTTAATGAGCTCATCGCCGGGCAGCATGATGCCAATAGTCTGGCCCAGGGCTGCGACCCGGCTCATCGCATCCTTCAGCGCCGAGCGGGAAATGTGGTTGCGGGCGATAAGGTCCTGCAGGGCCGACAGTTGCCGACGGGTTTCATAGAGATGTTGTTCAAGGCGGGTCCGTAATTGCGGTTCATTATCGAGGCGTCTGATGGTGGCCATAAGCAGTGACTCGGCCTGTTTTTCCATGGCATGGGCATCGCGAAGCCAATTATGGTAATTTTCACTATCCGTCATATACACCTCTGATCATTAATTTTTTATTTTGACGGGGAATCTTCATTCTCTTCCGCCGCCTGGTCAGCTCGCGCTGCGCTATATCCGGATAAATGGCCAACAATATTAGCGTAAATACTGATGAGAATGACCCACAGGACGCTGTCTTTCCACCAGATTAACGAGGGTATCGCCAGACCCACCCACATAACGGCGGCCATAAGATGACAACGTTTAATAAATACCGGCGTCAGTTTCATTTTATTACCTTAGATCTGAACAATATTTATCAAGCGGATGTGTTGCTGCCCACCCCTGGCATCCGGCGGTTAATACCCGGCTGACAATATCTTCCCTTTTCACAGCCATAAAAACAGTGCCGTCATTTACTCGCCCTTACCGCTTCGCCGGCACATTGCCGCTGCGGTAAACAGCGCTTAATAATTAAGGTTGCTATAATTTAATTATCCTGCTCCTTTTCTTCCATCGCGGACAATAGACGATGGGTGAAGGAAAGCGTTCGCAAATAAACAGAAACCTGCGGACCGCCAGGCCCACAGGTTTCTGTCCCGACGCCGTCGAAACGGCGTCACGGGTCATCAGTCGCTAGCTGTCGCCGGCTTTACGGCCGCCGCCATGACTGTTCTTACCACCCTTTTTACCGGCTTCGGATGCACGCTCAGGATCATTTTTAAAGTTCCCGCCGCTGTGCTGTCCACCTTTACGCCCGGCTTCGGATGCTTTTTCACGATCTTCTGCAAAATTACCTGACCCGCCTCTATGCTCTGCCATAATGTTCACCTTTGGTTTGATCAATATCGGTTGGTAAATGGAAAATGACCCTGTTACAAATCATCGCCCTCGATATCTAACACTAGAGGAATACCCGCAGGAGTCAAATTAATTCCGGCCATTAATCAGCGTTACCAATAAATAAATTAACCACAGCGAAGCGGCACTAAAAATTAATCTTTCCGCAACCCCTTCTTCGCTTTGGATTATATGCCCATTATGGTCTGTTCTGCGGACAGCGATCCTCGTTTGTAAACAAATGAAAATAAAGTGATGAATAAATATTTCTTCCACTCCCGGACAGCCACCCTTACAAAAAATACCACCTAAGAGGCATGGCGTTATTAGCCATGCGTAGCGGGTTAACTTAATATTGCCTTTTTCACGACGCGTCTTCCTCTCCGTCTTTAAAAAATTTTCCCCGGGGAGAAAAATAGCCCAGCCACGTTAAATATTGATGGAATAATCCTAATTTCACCCCAGCGATATTAACGCAGCGCTATTCACTTAAATACGCTGGGGATCAGTCGGTTAAGGAATAACAGTACCTCTTTTCCCGGGCATTCACTGGCCCTGGGCGAATCACACGGGGTCCGGCGATGGGGGAACCTGACCTATCCTTACAGCTGGCCCGTTCTGTCTGAAGGAGATGACTATGCAAGATGAAAAACCGCCAATGAAGAAATTACCCACCTCCATGTTGCCAGAAGAGACGGCTCCACGTCCGGAGTTCCCGGAGCAAGAACAAAACCCGCCGGGTCTGGATGCGGAAATGGAGCCGTCACCGGACCATGGGGAAACCAGCTACACCGGCACCGGGCGGCTGGCCGGTAAGAAAGCGCTCATTACCGGCGGTGACTCCGGCATTGGCCGCGCGGTGGCGATCGCCTTTGCCCGCGAAGGGGCCGATGTCGCCATAAGCTATCTGCCGGAAGAGCAAGAGGATGCCGATGAAGTCATCGCCCTGATTAAAGCCGAAGGCCGCACCGCGGTGGCCCTGCCGGGGGATATTCGCTCCGAGTCCTTCTGTCAGTCGCTGGTGGCCGATGCGGTGGAACAGCTGGGTGGCCTGAGCATCCTGGTCAATAACGCCGGGCGTCAGCAATATTGTGAGACTCTCGAGGAGCTCACCACCGAAGACTTTGACGCCACCTTTAAAACCAATGTCTACGCGCCGTTCTGGATCACCCGCGCCGCGCTGCCCCATCTCCAGGCCGGGAGCGCGATCATCAACACCACCTCGGTGCAGGCCTATAAACCCAGTCCGATCCTGCTCGATTACGCCCAGACCAAAGCCTGCCTGGCGATCTTCACTAAATCGCTGGCCAAACAGGTGGCAAAACGCGGCATTCGCGTTAACGCCGTGGCGCCAGGCCCTTACTGGACGGTACTGCAGTCCAGCGGCGGTCAGCCGGACGAGAAAGTGAAACAGTTCGGGAAGGACACGCCGATGGGGCGTCCGGGACAGCCGGTCGAGATCGCCCCGCTGTACGTCACCCTGGCATCCGATGCCTGCTCTTATACCTCCGGCCAGGTTTGGTGCTCTGACGGTGGGGACGGGGTAGTCTAAGCCTCCCGGCAGACCGGCGTGCGACATCGCGCGCCGGTTTTACCTTCCGCTCCCCGGGGATCGGAATCTGCCCTCTCGCCTCGCCGGCGCGGCGATTTTTCCTCTCCTGCAGCCTACCGGCCGCATGCTATGATACTCGCCCGCCGCTGTGCGCTAACCCCGGCCCTGACGCCAATCCTGAGGACGACAGATGAGTAATGACATCCCCCTGAAATTTTATGACATCGTGGACGAATACGAGACCGAAGCGGCTGCCCCGGTTAAGGATGAGGAACGCGATGCGCTGGCGCGCTATTTTCAGCTGCTGATTGCGCGGTTAACCCATAACGAAGAGATCGACGAAGAAGCGCAGCAGGAGATGGCCCGCGAGGCGGCCATTGACGAGGGCCGTATTGACGATATCGCTAACTTCCTCAATCAGTGGGGCAACGAGTAAGTCTTATCGTCAGCTCACCGGCAGGGCCGCCGCCCGCCGGTGTTGCCGCTGGAGGCATCGCCGCTGCTCAGGCATCGGCGAGCGTCTCCCCCAGACGTCGCTGCAGCGCATCCAGAAACAGCGGCAGCCCATCGGGCTGATAGTCGCGGGAAAGATAGATGCCGTAAACGCTCAGCGCCTTCGGCGTCCAGTCAGGCAGCACCACCTCCAGCGCGCCGCTGGCAATCGCGCCCCGCGCCTCCAGTTCGGGGAGCATCGCGATGCCGCACCCGGCGACCGCCGCCTCCAGCAGCAAGGAAGAGATCCCCGCGCTCAGATTACCGTTCACCGACACCGACGCCTCCTGCCCCTGCGCATCGCTGAACTGCCAGCGCTGGCCGGCAAAATGGCTGTATAACAGGCAGTTATGCTGTTGCAGATCGTCAAGCGTCGTCAGCGGACCATGCTGGCTGAGCCAGCGCGGCGCAGCGCAGAGTAGCGACCGGCACACGCCGAGACGGCGAGCGATAGCCCCGGCCTCCGGATTATCGGTAATGCGAATGGCCACGTCGATGCGCTCACCGATCAGGCTGACCGGATGGTTATTGATATCCAGCTCCAGGCGCAACAGCGGATAGCGAGCGAGAAAGTCCGGCAGCAGCGGAGAGATCAGCTGCATCGCGGTAAAATGCGCGCACGCCACCCGCAGCGTGCCGCTGGGGTCGGCCCGCTGGCGCTCGCCGGCGATTTCATCGGCGATCCGCGTCAACCCGCGGGTCTTGAGCAACACCTTCTCCCCCGCCGGGGTCAGCGTCAGCCGCCGGGTTGAGCGATGGATCAGCCGGGCGCCGGCCCAGCTCTCCATCTGTTCCAGATAGCGGCTGACCATCGGGCGCGACATCCCCAGCGCGCGCGCCGCGGCGCTGAGGCTTCCCAGTTCGCAAATGCGCAGATATACCTGCGCCGCAATCACCCTGTCCATCACGCCCCCTTCATCTGCACGATTTATGAAACTCAGCATCTCTTATTTCAGGAATTCTATCAAATAGCGAAATCCGTACAATGCTACGCATTCCCCTGTGACTGAGAATGAATGATGAAATTATCTGCCCTTGCTATTGCCACCGCCCTGTTCAGCGGCGCGGTCTTCGCGGCGCCGCTGACGCTGCAGACTTACAACCCTCAGGAGAAAGGTATTTTTGCCGTCAACTCCACCCTCGTTTCCGGCCCGCATGAAGCGGTGCTGTTTGACGCCCAGTTCAGCGTCAAAGACGGCGAAAAGCTGGTGGACATGATCAAGAAAAACGGCAAACCGCTGTCGCGGATTGTGATCACCTCCGGCGATCCTGACTTCTACTTTGGCCTTGAGCCGCTGGTGAAAGCCTTCCCGCAGGCGGAAGTGGTCGCCACGCCGGAAGTGGTTAAACATATTGAAGCCACCAAAGCGGCAAAGCTGGCGTACTGGGGCCCGCAAATGAAAGACGGCGCGCCGACGCAGGTATACGTCCCGCAGGCGCTGAAAGCCAACAGCTTTACCATCGATGGCGAAACAGTGACGATTATGCAGCCGCATGACTACGCGGCGTTCGTTTGGATCCGGGCGAACAAAACGATCCTCGGCGGCACCGGCGTGGCGTGGGGCATGCATCTCTGGACCGCCGACACCCAGACGCCGGCCAGTCGCCAGCAGTGGCGCACTACGCTGGACCAGATGATTGCCCTACGCCCGCAGCAGGTGATCCCGGGGCATTACCTCGGCACGCCGCCGGAGGGTGACCGCGCGGTGCGCTTTACAAAAACCTACCTCCAGCAGTTTGAGCAGGCGCTGAAGACACATAAGGATTCCGCCGGGGTGATCAAGGCCATGGAGACGCAGTGGCCGGGGCTGGCGGAAACCAGCTCGCTGGAGCTTAGCGCCAAAGTTAATACCGGCGAGATGAAGTGGTAATGCCGGCGCTGCGCGAGGGAGACTGTTCTTAATCTGGCGCGCTAAGGTTGCTATTGCCCTGAAAATGGACCACCCTACCTGAGGCCGCATAAAAAACGTGCGGCCAACTTTGGGTTACATTTCATCCGGTCACCACCGGGTTTGCCCTTGAAACCAGAACAGGATAAAGGAGTCAGAATGAAATCGAACCATCAGGCACGTCATCTTCTCGGTCTGAACTACAAGCTTTCCCAGCAGAAAAAAGTGGTGCTGGAAGGCGATGAAGAAACCACCCTCAACCATATCCATGCTACCGGCCGCAAACGCCGCGGTGGTTAATTTTCAGCCTGAGTGATGATAAACAACACCGTCCTGTTGCCAGGATGGTGTTTTTTTATGGCAATTGACGGCTTGTTTACCCGCTTGAAGACCTTCTGCTCTATACTCTGCCCGCTGCTTTTCCACCCGCCCTTCGCTTATCGCCGCGCCGGGACTGTGGACACGATCAAGGAGTTAGTGCGATGCAATTTACCCATAAGAAAAACCGTTGCCTGTATATCCCCTACGCGGGCCCCGTTCTGCTTGAATTCCCTCTGCTCAACAAGGGCAGCGCCTTCAGTATGGAAGAGCGCAGCAGTTTCAACCTGCTTGGCCTGCTGCCGGAAGTGGTTGAAACCATCGAAGAGCAAGCGGAACGCGCCTGGATCCAGTATCAGGGATTCAAAACAGAAATCGACAAACACATTTACCTGCGTAATATCCAGGACACCAACGAGACCCTTTTCTATCGCCTGATTGGCAACCATCTCGAAGAGATGATGCCGGTTATCTATACCCCGACGGTGGGCGCCGCCTGCGAACGTTTCTCCGAGATTTACCGTCGCGCCCGCGGCGTCTTTATCTCCTACCAGAATCGCCATAACCTTGACGACATTCTGCAAAACGTCCCGAACCATAATGTCAAAGTGATTGTGGTGACCGATGGCGAGCGTATCCTCGGCCTCGGCGACCAGGGGATCGGCGGGATGGGGATCCCGATCGGTAAACTGTCGCTGTACACCACCTGCGGCGGCATCAGCCCGGCTTACACCCTGCCCATCGTGCTGGACGTCGGGACAAACAACCAGCAGCTGCTGGACGATCCGTTGTATATGGGCTGGCGCCATCCGCGTATTACCGACGACGAGTACTACCAGTTCGTTGACGATGTGATCCAGGCGATTAAAGCCCGCTGGCCGGACGTGCTGCTGCAGTTTGAAGACTTTGCGCAGAAGAACGCCATGCCGCTGCTCAACCGCTACCGCAATGAGATCTGCTCCTTTAACGACGATATTCAGGGCACCGCGGCGGTCACCGTCGGGACGCTGATCGCCGCCAGCCGCGGCGCCGGCAGCCAGCTGAGCGAACAGAAAATCGTCTTCCTCGGGGCGGGCTCCGCCGGCTGCGGCATCGCCGAGCAAATTATCGCCCAGATCGTCCGCGAAGGACTCAGTGAAGAAGAGGCACGCCAGCGCGTATTTATGGTTGACCGCTTCGGCCTGTTAACCGACGGCATGCCTAATCTGCTGCCGTTCCAGAACAAGCTGGTGCAGAAGCGTGAACATCTGCAGGGCTGGGATACCACTAACGATGTCCTGTCCCTGCTGGACGTGGTGCGCAACGTGAAACCGAACATCCTGATCGGCGTTTCGGGTCAGCCGGGGCTGTTCACGGAAGAGATTATCCGCGAGATGCATAAGCATTGCCCGCGGCCGATCGTGATGCCGCTCTCCAACCCAACGTCACGGGTGGAAGCCACGCCGCAGAATATCCTGAGCTGGACCGACGGCGAGGCGCTGGTCGCCACCGGCAGCCCGTTTGCCCCGGTCACCGTGAAAGGCAAACAGTATCCCATCGCCCAGTGCAACAACTCCTATATCTTCCCGGGCATTGGTCTGGGGGTGATCGCCTCCGGCGCGTCGCGGGTCACCGACGAGATGCTGATGGCCGCCAGCGAAACCCTGGCGAAACACTCGCCGCTGGTCAACAACGGCGAAGGTCCGGTTCTGCCGGAGTTGAAGGATATCCAGACCGTCTCGCGGGCGATCGCCTTCGCGGTCGGTAAGGTGGCTCAGGAGCAGGGCGTGGCGGTGAAAACGTCCGCGGAAGCGCTGCTGCAGTCCATCAGCGATAATTTCTGGCTGCCGGAATATCGTAATTACCGCCGCACCTCAATTTAATCGCACTCACCGGGCCGCACGATCGGCCCGGTTATTAATAGCGTCCGGATAATATTCCCCGCCACAGAAACGCCTTTTTCGCCCATATTCATTTATCGTAAAAATATAAAAAAGATAGCATTTGCCGCACGCCCTGTGCCACGCAAAATCATGGCCTCTGCCCCCTCGCAGACGATCCGCAGGCAGAAACTACAGCCGCGCTGGGCGGGACAATCGATATCCGACGCTTCTCCACACCCTGCCAGTTTTGTCACTGGCGCGCTTTTCCTTTCCCCACTACACTGCCATCACCCATTCACTTACTGAATATAAAAGGAGGCCCCCCATGCTGTATTGTGAAATGTTTATTGTTTCACATGCCTTAGGCAATGGCGCCAGCTCAAGCGTTATCGGTATCGTGCTGCGATAACTTTGGCTTGAGCGAAGACCCTTCACAGAATCCCTTCTCTCCGGCTTACCGGGTTATCGTCAGCGAGTTTTGACGAGGCATTCGCATGCCTGTAACTCTTGAGTAAGTTGACTATGAGTACATTACTAACTGCCCATGCGCTCCACGTGGAGACTGCCTTTGGGCCGCTGTTTAATACCCTCTCCTTCACCCTGAAGAAAGGCGACCGCATCGGTCTCATCGGCCATAACGGTTGCGGCAAAAGCACCCTGCTGCAGGTGCTGGACGGCACCCTCGCGCCCACCTCGGGCAGCGTCTCACTCGCCGGTCAGTGTCTGATGGCCCGCGTTGAACAGCATCTGCCGGAGGCGCTGCGTTCGCAGTCGCTGCTGCAGGCGGTGCTGGCCCTGTTACCCGCCGACGCGCGGGAAGCACAGCGCTGGCTGGCCGAACGCCTGCTGGCGCAGATGGGTTTCACGCCGGCGGTGATGGAGCAGCAAACCAGCACCCTGAGCGGCGGACAGCATACACGCCTGCTGCTGGCCCGGGCGCTGATCCGCCAGCCTGACCTGCTGCTGCTGGATGAGCCCGGCAACCATCTCGATCTGCCCACCCTGCTGTGGCTGGAAAGCTTCTTGCAGACCTGGCAGGGGAGCTTCGTGCTGGTGTCACACGACAACGCTTTACTGGATGCTGTAACTAATGCAAGCTGGATCCTCCGCGACCAGACGCTGCACAGCTTCGCCTTGCCCTGCAGCGCTGCCCGTCAGGCACTGCAGGAGCAGGATGAGAGCGCCGCGTTACGTCATAAGGCGGAGCAAAAAGAGATCGACCGGGTCAGCGCCAGCGCCCGGCGGCTGGCCACCTGGGGTCGGGTGTATGACAACGAAGATCTCGCCCGCAAAGCCAAACAGATGGAGAAGCAGGTCGCCCGCCTGAAAGACGAGCAGACCGAGCTCAGCATCGGCCCGCCGTGGCGCCTGGTGTTGCAGGGGGACGCCCTGCCGGCGGACCGCCTGCTGGAGATGGACAGGCTGCCGGTGGCTCCCGCGCCGGGACTACCGGCCCTGTTCACCACCGGCGTGGCGCGACTGCGCAGCGGCGATCGCGTGGCCATCATGGGCCGCAACGGCGGCGGTAAATCGTCCTTGCTGCGCCTGCTGTGGCAGCAGATGAACGACGCATCGCCGCTTCCGGGGCTGCGTCTGCACCCCCGGCTTCACCCCGGGTACTACGACCAGACCCTGGCGCAGTTGCCGGACGAGGCCAGCCTGCTCGACGCCCTGACGCCCTTCGCCCCGTCGGCGGACACCCGTAAACGGGCGCTGATCGCCGCCGGGTTTGGCTGGGCGAGGCATGGACAGAAGGTCTGCACCCTCAGCGGCGGCGAGCGGTCGCGGCTGCTGTTCGTCGGTCTGTCGCTGGCGCGCTACAGCCTGCTGCTGCTGGATGAACCCACCAACCATCTGGATATGGAGGGCAAAGCGGCGCTGGCGCAGACGCTCCGCGACTATCCCGGCGGCGTGCTGCTGGTCAGTCATGACCGCCAGCTTATTAGCGAAAGCTGTAACCGCTTCTGGCTGATCGACAGCGCCGGGTTAACGGAGTGGCACAGTCTGGAGGAGGTCTATGCCCGTCTGCAGGCGCAGACCCCCACCCTGACGGCGGCCTCCTCATCCCAGGAGCCGTCACTCGCGGCTGATGATGAAGAGGCGCTGCTGACGCGCCTGATAGCCCTGGAGCAATGGCTGGCGGACGATATGGCCCGTAAGCCGAAACATCAAAAGCCCTCGCTGCAGACCCAGTGGCGAGAGGAGATCGCCCGGCTGCTTAACCAGCTGGCGTAATCTTCGCGCTCCCCGCCGGCTAAGGCACCACGCCCTTAGCCGGCGTTTCCTGGCCGGGTAAACTGCTGCTCGGTCATCATCTTTCCCCACTGGTCCCCCTGCCATTCGCGGGTTAACGTGAAGCCAAAGGACTCATACAGTTTGCGGGCCGCGTCCAGACCTTTAAACGTCCACAGCTGAACGGCGCTGAACTGACGACTGTCGCAGAAAGCCATCGCCTCACTGAGCAGCCGCCTGCCAATGCCGGTTCCCCGGCAGCTGTCATCGAGAATGAACCAGCGCAGATGCGCCTGCTGCTGGCCGAGATCCTCGCCATCGATCGCCACCGAACCGACAATCTTCCCCTCGCGCATCGCCAGCCAGATCTGGTTGACCGGCGAGGAGAGCCGGGTGGCGAATTCCGCGACGCCGCTGGCAACCTTGCCTTCAAAAAAAGCGCCGAAATCATGGTGCCGGGCGTAATACTCCCCGTGCATCTGGGCTATCCGGCCGATCGCCCCCGGCTGATAGCCGGTCACCAGCGAAATTTGCGGCGTCGTTTCCGCAAGCGCAGCATCCCGACACTGCGCCAGCGCCTGAGCATAGGCCGCCAGTCCGCTGGCGACGGTCCGCTGCTGCGTCTCATCGAGATGCGCTAACGCCTCCACCACCCGGCGGGTACCGTAGGCGTTAATCGTTGCCACCGTGTCGTGCCCTTTCGCGGTCAGCGCCAGCGATTTAGACCGCGCGTCCTCCGCGCAGGGGCGCTCCTCCAGCTCTCCGGCGGCCAGCAGACGGGCGACCATCCGGCTGACGCTCGATTTTTCCAGCCCGAGCAATGTGACCAGCTGCGCGGCGGTTATCGTCCCCCTGACCGACACCTCCAGCAGGGTATGCACCGCCGAGGGTGAATAGTGGGTGGCGGCCAGCGTGGTGTTCATAAAACCCAGCTCGCGCACCATTAATCGCGAGGCCGTTCGAATTTGTTGGATTAAAGGCGTGTCAGACATCGTGAGGCGTCCAGTGAAGTAGATAGTTGTATAATACAACCATTTACTTCAGGCCGCGTCAAGAGGATAAACTATCCAGCATGGCAAGGTAGCGTATCGGATGATGGCGTGCCGCGGGCGCCGGACTGCGCCCGCGATAAGTATTATTGCGGGTTCTTTGCCTTCCAGGCCTCCCAGGCCGATTTGATCTCTTGCTTCGCGGCGGCGGCATCATTAAAACCGGCCAGCTCGACCTTTTTCCGCCCCTCTGGTAGTTCTTTGTAGACCCGGAAGAAGGCCTCCAGCCGCTGCTGCTCGATTTTCGGCAGATCGGTGATGGTCTGAATGTCGTCATAGGTCGGATCAATTTTACTGGCCGGGACGGCGATGATTTTGTCGTCTTTCTCACCGCCGTCTATCATCTTAAGAACGCCGATCGGCCGCAGCTTAATCAGCGTGCCCGGGGCCATCGGCGCGCGGGTGTAAAACACCACGTCCAGCGGGTCGCCATCCCCGGCCAGCGACTGGGTTAATGAACCGTAGTTCGCCGGGTAAGCCACCGGCATCGACTGAAAGCGGTCGGCGACGATAAACCCCGTTTTAGCGTCGGTTTCATACTTAATGATCCCGCCTGCCGGGATCTCGGTGACCGCGTAAAACTCTTCCGGATTGTTTTCCGGCTGCGGGAATTCCAGCACATTGTGAGCCTGCGCGGCGGCGGAAAAAAGCAGACCGGCGGTGAGGAGCGTTTTGACCAGATGCATTGTTGTATCACTCTGTTGTTATAAGAAATTGATGCGCAAAACAATAGAGTTGGGTGATGAAGAAAACATGACCATTTCGTGACACTATTATTACCTACCAAAATTAGAGGTATTGTCTGAATTTTGTGCTACGGCTGTAGCAAAAAACCACATCCTGTACTAAAGCGCCTTGTTTTTTTCTCCATAGCGTCTAATCCTTATTGGGTAATATTGCATTAATAAAATTAATCAATCCGCTCTCAAGGAGACAGGCATGAAGGCAGCTGTTGTTACTCACGACCATCAGGTTAACGTTACGGAAAAAACGCTGCGCCCGCTGGAATACGGCGAAGCGCTGTTGAAAATGGAATGCTGCGGCGTGTGTCATACTGACCTGCACGTGAAAAACGGCGATTTTGGCGATAAAACCGGCGTTATTCTCGGTCATGAAGGGATCGGGGTAGTACAAAAAGTCGGCCCTGGCGTCACCTCCCTGAAGCCAGGCGATCGCGCCAGCGTGGCGTGGTTCTTCGAAGGCTGCGGCCACTGCGATTACTGTAACAGCGGCAACGAGACGCTGTGCCGCTCGGTGAAAAACGCTGGCTATACCGTCGACGGCGGCATGGCGGAAGAGTGCATCGTCACCGCCAACTACGCGGTTAAAGTCCCGGACGGCCTCGACTCCGCCGCCGCCAGCAGCATTACCTGCGCTGGGGTCACCACCTACAAAGCCGTTAAGGTCTCCCACATCAAGCCGGGCCAGTGGATCGCTATCTACGGCCTCGGCGGGCTGGGCAACCTGGCGCTGCAGTATGCCAAGAATGTCTTTAACGCCAAAGTGATCGCTATCGACGTCAACGACGGCCAGCTGGAGCTGGCGGCGTCGATGGGCGCTGACCTGACCATCAACTCGCGCAATGAAGATGCGGCGAAAGTGATTCAGGAAAAAACCGGCGGCGCCCACGCTGCGGTGGTGACCGCGGTGGCCAAAGCGGCCTTTAACTCGGCGGTGGATGCCGTTCGCGCCGGCGGCCGCGTGGTGGCGGTAGGCCTGCCGCCAGAGGCGATGAGCCTCGATATTCCACGTCTGGTACTCGACGGTATCGAGGTGGTCGGCTCGCTGGTCGGCACTCGTCAGGATCTGGTGGAAGCGTTCCAGTTCGCCGCCGAAGGCAAAGTGGTGCCGAAAGTCACCCTGCGTCCGCTGGAAGATATCAATGCCATCTTCAAAGAGATGGAACAAGGTCAGATCCGCGGCCGTATGGTTATCGATCTGCGTAGCTAATCGCCAGCGCCTCTCCCGCCCGGGCGAGGCGCTTCTCCTTTCGCGCTTCCCCTCGCTTCCCGCCGCGTAAAGTAAATGCAATTTCCGCAAATGCTTAGCGCAATTCCTTGGTTCCTTTGTTTTTAGCCGCGCCCGATGATGGCAACACAATAGATAACAAAGGAATTCACCATGCATCGTCATTTTCGCCTGCCCGCGCTGGCCGCGCTGTTTCTCTCCGGCGCCTTTTCCGTCTGGGCCGCCGACACGCCGGTTAAAGGCGGTACCTTGATTTATCTGGAGCAGCAACCGCACACCAATCTCTATCCACCCGCCGGCGGCTTTTATCCCAATGGCGGCATACTCAATCAGATCACCGACAAGCTGACCTGGCAGAACCCGAAAACGCTGGAGATTGAGCCGTGGATCGCCGAAAGCTGGACCAGCAATGCCGATAAAACCGAGTACACTTTTCACCTGCGAAAAGGGGTCACCTTCTCGGATGGCACGCCGCTGGACGCCGCCGCGGTCGCCAAAAACTTCGACACCTATGGGCTGGGGGATAAAGCCCATCGCCTGCCCGTCTCGGAGGTGATCAATAACTACCAGCGCAGCGAAGTGATCGACCCGCTGACGGTGAAATTCTACTTCAACAAGCCGTCGCCGGGCTTCCTGCAGGGGACCGCCACCATCGGCTCCGGCCTGGTCTCTCTCAGCACCCTGCAGCGCAATTTCGAGGAGCTGGGCGATGCCCGGCACATCATCGGCTCCGGTCCCTTCGTGGTGCAGGAAGAAAAACCGGGCCGCGAGCTGACGCTGGTGGCGCGCAAGGATTATCAGTGGGGGCCGAAAAACATCGCCCAACAGGGCCCCGCTAACCTCGACGGCATCACCTATATTGTCACCCCGGAAGACAGCGTGCGCATCGGCGCGCTGTTGGCGGGCCAGGCGGGCTTTATTCGCCAGGTGCAGGCCTACGATGAAAAGCAGGCGACCGATCAGGGGTTTACGGTCTACGCCGCGCCTACCCGCGGGGTCAACGACAGCCTGAGCTTCCGCCCGGATAACCCACTGGTCGCCGACCTGCGGGTGCGTCAGGCCCTGCTCCATGCCACCAACGCCCGGCAGGTGGTGGAGACGCTGTTCTCCGCTAACTACCCGCAAGCCACCTCCGTGCTGGCCAGCTCCGCCGCCGGCTATGTCAATCTGAGCGATAAGCTCACCTTCGACCAGGCCAAAGCCCGACAGTTGCTGGATGAGGCCGGCTGGAAACCCGCCGCCGACGGCATTCGCAGCAAAGACGGGCAGCGGCTGGCGCTGACGGTCTATGAGTCGCTCCCGCAGCCGCAGAATAAAGAAGTGCTGCAGCTGATCGCCCAGCAATGGCGCCAGGTGGGGGTAGCGTTAACGGTCAAAGCCGGGGACGCCGGCAGCCGGACGCTCGATAACCTCGACCCGCAGAAAACCCCGCTCACCGTCTCGGAAGTGGGCCGCGCCGACCCGGATGTAGTGAAAAGCATGTTCTTTCCTAACAACCGTGACGCGCTGCTGCAGAAAGGCGGCTCCAGCGATAAAGTGCAGCACTTCCGCGATGATAAGCTGAACGACCTGCTGACCGGCATCTCCGCGGCGGTGGAGTCGCAGCAGCGCCTGCAGTTAACCGGCGATGCCCAGCGCTATCTGATCGATAACGCCTATGTGATCCCCATTTTCGAAGAGCCGCAGGTGTTCGCCGGCGCGCCGTGGGTGAAAGGCGTCAGCTTCGAAGCCGTCGGGCGTCCGTCGTTCTACGGCGCCTGGCTGGATAAACACTAAGAGGCCGGATATGAGCGCTTATCTTCTGCGACGGTTCGGCCAGGGGCTGCTGGTCCTGTGGGCGGCGTTTACCCTCACCTTTTTCCTGCTGCAGGTGCTGCCGGGGGATGCGGTGCTGATCAAGTTTCAGAACCCGGACCTCGGTCTGAGCCCGGCGCAAATCGCCGACATGCGGCTGGCCTACGGCGCCGACAGCCCGCTGTGGCGCCAGTACCTGCACACGCTGCTGGCGATGCTGCACGGCGACTTTGGCTATTCCCTGCAGGCGGGTCTGGCGGTCAGTAGCCTGATTGCCAGCAACCTGCCGGATACCTTAAGCCTCGCCCTGCCGGCCTTCCTGCTGGCCGTGATCCTGGCGTTTGCCCTCGCTTTCGCCTCACGTCTGCCGGGGCTGCGCTGGCTCAGCAACCTCCTGCAGTCGCTGCCGGTGCTGTTTATCTCGCTGCCCACCTTCTGGCTGGGTATCGCCCTGATCCAGCTCTTTTCGTTTCAGCTGCGCTGGATCCCGGTGATCAACCCCGGTCCGCTGGAGGGGCTGATTTTACCGGTTATCGCCGTCGCGCTGCCCATCTCCGCCCCGCTGGCGCAGATCCTGATGCGCAGCATGGATCAGGTGGCGGTTCAGCCCTTCGTCGCGGTCGCCCGCGCCAAGGGAATGAGCGAGACCGGCGTCCTCTGGCGCCATGTGATGGGTAACGCCCTGCTGCCGGCGCTGAATATAGCCGGGCTGCTGCTGGGCGAGCTGATTGCCGGGGCGCTGATCACCGAGACCGTCTTCGGCCGCAGCGGCCTCGGCCAGCTGACCCAGCAGGCGGTGAATAACCAGGATATCGCCGTGCTGCAGGCGGTGGTGATGATCTCAGCTCTCGGTTTTGTCCTGATCAACCTGCTGGTCGACCTGGTCATGCCGCGGCTGGATCCCCGACTCCAATTACAGACCGGAGGTGCGAAATGAGCCTGGTCGACTATGCCATCGCGGTTCGCCGCCGCCCGGAGTGGCGCAAAGTGCGTCTGCAGCCAGGCCTGTGGCTGGCGTGGGCGGTGATGATCACCGCCCTGTTAATGGCCCTTGCCCCACAGTGGTTTACCTCCGCTAACCCGCTGGAAGGGATCCCCGGCGCTCAGCGCCTGGCGCCGCAGGCGCACTACTGGCTGGGTACCGACCAGCTGGGCCGCGACCTGTGGACGCGGGTGGTTTACGGCGCGGTACATTCTCTGTCGGCGGCGCTGATCGCCGTCGCCATCGGTCTGGTGGCGGGCACCGCCCTTGGCACCCTCGCCGGGGCGCTGGCCGGCCGCGTGGAATCAACCATCATGCGCCTGGTGGATGTCCTGCTGGCTATCCCTTCTCTGCTGCTGCAGCTGACGGTAATCATTCTGCTGGGTTTTGGCACGGTGAATGCGGCGGTGGCGGTCGGCGTGGCGGCCATCGCCAGCTTCGCGCGCCTGGCGCGGGCGGAGGTGGTGCGCGTGCGCCACAGTGATTACGTCGAGGCGGCCCGGGGCAGCGGCGGCACCTTTCTCGCCATCTTCTGGCGTCATATCCTGCCCAACTCGCTCACCGCGGTACTCGCCTTCGCCACGCTGCAGTTTGGTCAGGCGATGCTGGCGCTGGCCACCCTCAGCTTCCTTGGCTACGGCACCCCGCCGCCGGTCCCGGAGTGGGGATTACTGATCGCCGAAGGTCGTAATTACCTGTCGACCGCCTGGTGGCTGACCACCTTCCCCGGCCTCGCCGTGGCCGCGGTGGTCCTGGCCGCCAATCGTCTTAGCCGCCAGTGGAGTGGAGTACGCCCATGAACGTTCTCTCTGTTGAAGATCTGCGCATCAGCTACCGGTCGCGGGGCGAATGGCGCGAAGTGGTGCATAACGTCAGCTTTTCCATTCAGCGCGGCGAAATGCTGGCCTTCGTCGGTGAATCCGGCTCGGGGAAAACCACGACCGCGCAGGCCATTATCGGCCTGCTGGCGGATAACGCCCGCCGCGACGCCGGGCGGGTTATCCTCAATGGCGAAGTGATCAGCGACTGGTCGGCAAAACGCCTGAACCGCCTGCGCGGGGTGAGCATCAGCCTGGTGCCGCAGGACCCCGGCAATTCGCTTAATCCGGTAAAAACCATTGGTCAGCAAGTGGAAGAGATCCTGCGGCTGCATCAGTCCCTTTCCGCCGCCGAACGCCGGCAGCAGGTCCTCAACCTGCTGGCTAAAGTCGGGCTCAGCCACCCGGAACAGCGTTTTGACCAGTACCCGCATCAGCTGTCGGGCGGGATGAAACAGCGGGTGCTGATCGCCATCGCCATCGCCCTGCAGCCGGATCTGATTATTGCCGACGAGCCCACCAGCGCCCTCGACGTTACGGTGCAAAAGCGCATTCTCGATCTGCTCGACATCCTGCGGCGCGAGTCGGGAACCGCCGTGCTGTTTGTCACTCACGATCTGGCGCTGGCCGCCGAACGCGCCGACCGGATCATGGTGTTTCGCCAGGGCGAGATTCAGGAACAGGGCGCCACCGAGGCGATTATCCGGCGTCCGCAGCACCCTTACACCCGCCAGTTGCTCCACGATCTGCAGGACGCGCCGCTGAGGCTGACGGCGGATCGTCACCGTCCGCTGGCCACGCCGGCCATTCGCGTCGAAGGGATCAGCAAACGCTTCTCGCTGGGCAAACAGGCCCTGCAGGCGCTCGACAGCGTCAGCTTTGAGGTCAGACGCGGCAGCACCCATGCGCTGGTGGGCGAATCCGGCTCCGGGAAAACCACCCTGGCGCGGATCCTGCTGGGCTTCGAGCGCGCCGACGCCGGACAGGTGACCATCGACGGTATTGACGCCGGGCATCTCAGCCGCGAGGCGCAGCGTCAGCTGCGGCGCAAAATCCAGTTCGTCTACCAGAACCCCTTCGCTTCGCTCGACCCGCGCCAGACGCTGTTTGCGATTATCGAAGAGCCGTTAAAAAACTTTGAGCGCCTCAGCGCGGCGACGCGTCGCCAGCGGGTTGAAAGCGTCGCCGCCCGGGTAGCCCTGGCCCCGGAGCTACTGTCGCGGACGCCGCGGGAGCTTTCCGGCGGCCAGCGGCAGCGGGTGGCGATTGCCCGGGCGCTGATCCTCGAGCCGGCGATACTGGTTCTTGACGAAGCGACCTCGGCGCTCGATGTCACCGTTCAGGCGCAGATCCTCGCCCTGCTGCAGCAGCTACAGCAGCAGCTTGGTCTGAGCTACCTGTTCATTACCCACGATCTGGCGACGGTGAGGCGGATTGCCGACAGCGTCACGGTGCTGCGCGCCGGCCAGGTGGTGGAGCATGGCGACGTTGGGCGCCTGTTCGCCGCTCCGCAGCAGGCCTACACCCGCGAACTGATCGCCGCCATTCCCCAGGTTTCCCCACGCCTGGCTCAGGCCCACATGGAGAACGCATAATGCCTAAACGCCTCGGCTTTTTTACCCGTCTGCTCGATCAGGGCTCCGCACAAACGCGCTACCGGCTGGCAGCCGAACAGATCCGCCACGCGGAGCGCGTCGGCTTCGACAGCGCATGGATTGCCCAGCACCATTTTCATGAACAGGAAGGCGGCCTGCCTTCCCCGCTGGTGTTCCTCGCCCACGTGGCGGCGCAGACTGACCGCATTCGCCTCGGCACAGCGATTATCACGTTGCCCATGGAGAATCCGCTGCGCGTCGCCGAAGACGCGGCGGTGCTGGATTTACTCACCGACGGGCGTCTGGAGGTGGGATTTGGTTCCGGCGGCACGCCAACGTCGTTTCTGCCCTTCGGCCTGACCAGCGAGCAGCGCGGGGCGGTGTTTGCCGACCATCTGCACCTGATCCACAGCGCCTGGCGCGGCGACACCCTCAGCCACCCGGACAACCGTCTCTATCCGCCCGCGCCGCAGCTGGCGGCGCGCATCTGGATCGCCACCTTCTCGGTGGAAGGCGCCATCCGCGCCGGTCAGGCGGGGCACGGGCTGATGCTGTCGCGCACGCAGCCCCGGCCGCCCGGTGAGCCACGCCTGCCGCTGGACGTCATTCAGAACCCGATCGTCGACGCCTATCTGGCGGCGCTGCCGGACGGCGTTGCGCCGCGGATCCTCGCTTCGCGCACCGCCTTCGTCGCCGACAGTCACGCCCACGCCCTGCAGGTCGCCGAACCCGGCCTGCGCAAGCAGGCGGCACAGCACCGGGCTGCGGGTCATCTGATAGAAGGTGACAGTGTCACTGACTATCTGCAACAGCTGGATGCCCACGTGGGCGATCCTGAGCATGTTGTTGCCTCCCTGGCGCAGGACAGCGTGCTGGCCCGCGCCACCGAAGTTTCGTTCCAGGTGCACTCGGTGGAGCCTTCGCACCGGGATACGCTGCGTTCCATTGAGCTGATCGCTCAGCATATTGCCCCCCACATCAGATAAGGAGTCACCATGACGCTGAGTCAGGATATTCTGGCCGAACTGGCGGAGATCGCCGCCGGTTCCCCGCTCGACCGGGCGCGCGCAGTCCGCGATGCCGCTACCCGACATGCGCAGGGAAGTTATGAAGTGCTGTTCAGCCAGCAGGACGCCGACTTTCCCCTCGATGAACGCTTCGCGGTGGCGGCAAAGGTGGCGAAGCTCCATCAGGCGGACGCGCTGGCGGCGCACTATGCCGGCTTCGGCCTGGCCGATCCGACCACGGATCGTCTGGTTCCGGCGCTGGCCTTTGCCCGCCTGCTGACCTTCACCCCCGTCGAAGCGACACCCGGCGCGCTGCAGGCTTTGACAAACGCGGGCTGGAGCCTGCGGGGCATTGTCACCCTGGCGCAGCTGGTGGCCTTTGTCAGCTTCCAGAGCCGCCTGCTGCTGGGTCTGCGGGCGCTCAACCACCAGCCCATCGTCAGCGCCGATACGCCGGTGGTGGCCGGGTACTGGCACACCACCCCGCACGCGCAGAGCGGTAAAGCGGCCCCCGTGCGCTTCACCCGCGAGGAGCTGCACTGGGAACCCTGGCTGGCGGATAAACCGCTGGTGGAATTTAGCGCTGAAGAACAGGCGATTCTGGCCAAATATGGCCATAGCGATTCGCCCTACTTCCGCCTGCTGGCGCGCAACCAGCCGGTGCTGGAGCAGCGGACGCTGACCGATAAAGGCATTTTCTATACCCCGGGGGGATTGCCGCGCGCCGAACGTGAACTGGCCGCCACGGTGGCCAGTAAAATCAACGGCTGTATTTACTGCGCCTCGGTGCATGCCCGCAAAGCGGCGCAGCTGGCGAAGGACGAGACCGCCGTCGACACGCTGCTGGCGGTGACGCCGGGAGAGGATCTGCGCGGTGGGCAGTCGCCGCGCTGGCAGGCGGAAATCGACGCCGCCGCCGCGCTATCGGTGACGCCGCCCGCGCTGAATGCCAGCCACCTGGCAGCGCTTGATGAACAGGGCTTAGATACTCTGGCCCAGCTGGATCTGCTGCAGTCAGCGGCCTTTTTCGCCTGGGCCAACCGGCTGATGCTGACGCTCGGCGAGCCCTGGCGTGAGTAAGCGTCGTTAGCAAGCCTGTCGGCGCTGATGGCGGCCGTAGATGAGCAAGGCGCTCATCGCCAGAAACGACAGCGTGGCGGCGGGGAGCGCCACGCTGTTCCAGCCGAAGCCCTGGGCAATCATCATTCCGCCGCAGAAGGCGCCGATGGCGCTCCCGAGGTTAAAGGCGATCTGCCCCCCTGCCGCCCCCAGCATCTCGCCGCCTTTGGCGTTCTGCAGCAACAGGATCTGCAGCGGCGCCGACAGGGCAAACAGCCCGGCACAGCAGAAAAACGCCAGCGTCAGCGAAGCGATTTTATGCTCCCCGAAGGCAAAGATCAGCAGCAGCGTCACAGCGATCGCCCCGTCGGTGATGGCTGCGATGCGCAGCGGACTGTAGCGCCCGGAAATTTTGCCGCTGAACAGGTTGCCGACCACCATCCCCAGCCCCGCCAGCATCATAATCAGCATCATCCGGCTTTCGGCAAAGCCGGAAACGTTGAGCATAAAGGGCTTAATGTAGCTGAACCACGCGAATACCCCGGCGTTGCCGAACATGGTGGCGGCAAAAATCAGCCACGGCGCCGGGGAAGTGAGGAAACGGAACTGCTCGCGCAGCCGGGTGGTGGCCCGATCATACAGCGTAGGGACCCAGCAGAAGATGGCCATAAACACCGCGACGTTAAACACCGCGATAAGCGCGAAGGTATAGCGCCAGCTAAAATGATGCCCAAGCCAGGTGCCCCCGGGAACGCCCACCAGGTTAGCCACCGTCATGCCGCCGATCATCCCCGCCACCGCGGCGGTCACCCTCCCCGGCGGCGCGATTTTCGACAGGATAATCGCCCCCACGCCGAAGAAAGCCCCGTGGGGAAACCCGGAAACCAGCCGGCCAAGCGCCAGCATGGCGTAGCTGCTGGAGAAGGTAAACAGGGTATTGCCGAGAATGCACAGGGCGGCGAGAAACAGCATCACCGATTTCAACGAAAACCGACTGGAGAGCAACGCCATGATCGGCGCGCCGATCACCACGCCGAAGGCATACCAGGCAATCATATTGCCGGCGGCGGGGATTGAAATCCCGACATCGCGCGCCATGTCCGGCAGCACGCCCATAATGCCAAATTCCGCCATGCCGAGTCCGAAAGTGCCCAGCGCCAGTGAAAAAATCGTTTTTTTCATACATCTTATAGGGGTATTGAGGAGACGGCCGGCATTATTGACCATCCCGCCTCGCCACACCAGCTAAAAACGCCCGACGGCAGTATCCTCCATACAACGGCCTGATTCGTTCATGCGCTCGCCAGCGCCACCATGGCGGTCCTGCTGGCGGCAGAGGCGCCTGGCGGTGGATAATTCCCTGTAAAAATTGGTGGGCACGCAGGGACACATTGTGGATTGATCTCAAGTTAACTTGAGGTTGTAAAGTCGAGACATCGTTCACCTCGGGAGAATCATCCATGCAAAATGTTGATGTTGGCTTTACCCATGTCGCCTTTACCGTCCGCTGTCTGGCCAGCAGCATCGATTTTTATACCCGCTACACGGCGATGACCGTTATTCACCAGCGCGAACCCAACCTCCCCTCGGCGCGTAAAGTGGCGTGGCTCAGCGATCGCACCCGACCTTTCGCCCTGGTGCTGGTGCAAAGTGATGACCCTGCCGACACGCCGCTGGGTCTGTTCGGCCATCTGGGCGTCGCCTGCGCCACCCAGGCGGAGATCGATGAGAAGGTCGCCCAGGCGCGGCGGGAAGGCGTTCTGCGCCGGGAACCGGAGCAGCTGGGCGATCCTGTGGGCTATTTCGCTTTCTTTGCCGACCCGGACGGTAACACCCTGGAGCTGTCATGGGGGCAGCGGGTGGGGCTGGAAGTCATTGCCGCGGGGAACGTCAGCTAGCCCGTCCCGGGCGCGAATATTTTCCACCGCCACGCCTGTGAAGGATTACACTTCAAAGGGATACCTCGGCAACACGGAGCATGGCGATGGGTAATAAGAAAAGCGGTCATCCTGTCGACGCGGCGGTGAAGATCGCCCCGCTCGACAATAAAGCGTACGAGAAGGCGCTGCGCAAGCTCCACGTTGAGCTGGTAAAACTGCAGCGCTGGGTGGTGCATAAAGGGCTGAAGGTATGCATCGTCTTTGAAGGCCGGGACGGCGCCGGCAAAGGCGGCACGATTAAGGCGATCACCGAGCGCGTCAGTCCGCGGATCTTCCGGGTCGTCGCCTTACCCTCGCCCACCGAACGCGAGAAAAGTCAGCTCTATTTTCAGCGCTATATCAAGCACCTCCCGGCGGCTGGCGAAATCGTGATTTTCGATCGCAGCTGGTATAACCGCGCCGGCGTCGAACGGGTGATGGGCTTTTGTACCCCGGAGGAAGTGCAGAAGTTCCTCGACGGCGCGCCGATGGTGGAGCGCGGCATGGTCGAGTCGGGCATTATCCTGCTCAAGTACTGGCTGGAGGTCTCGCCGCAGGAGCAGGAGCGGCGCCTGCGGGATCGCATCGACGACGGGCGCAAGATCTGGAAGCTCTCGCCGATGGACATCAAGTCTTTCAACCGCTGGGATGAATATACCGCTGCCCGCGACGCCATGTTCGCCGCCACCGACACCGCCTGGGCGCCGTGGTTCGTCGCCCGCTCCGAGGATAAAAAGCGGGTGCGTCTGAATATCATTACCCACCTGCTGTCGCAGATCCCCTACGAAGCCTTGCCAGTGGAGCATGTCACGTTGGGCTTTGTTGAATAAATCAGATTTCGGGTAAGTCTCCCCCGTAGCGGGTTGTGT